>JANMKM010000156.1:0-2068 GCA_031372035.1 Rhodoferax sp.
CCGCATCGTGGCCACCTACGGCGAGACACCGGACGCCGATGCCCTGAGTGAGGCCGAGCGCGCCGTGTTCGACCAGTGGCAGCAGGCGGAAGGCGCAGCCGTAGCCGCCGCATTCGGCACACACCGCTACATGGGCGACGCCATGTACGAGATCGGAGCGCCGTGAGCGCAAGGAGCCTGGCATGCAGAACCCCGTCCGTCTGACCCGCGCCTTGGCAACGGCTGCGGTGCTGCTCGCCGGCGCAGGTGCGCTCGCCCAGCCCCAGGAAGAGGTGCCCTTCATCACCACGCCCGACAACGTCACGCTGCAGATGCTGCGCAGCGCCAACGTAGGCCCGCGCGACCACGTGCTGGACCTGGGCTCGGGCGATGGCCGGATCGTGATCACCGCGGCCAGGCGCTTTGGCGCCAGCGGCATGGGGGTGGAGCTGGTGCCGGACCTGGTGGCGCGCAGCTGGCGCTCGGCCAGGGCCGCAGGCGTGGCCAACCGGGTAGAGTTCCGGGTGCAGGACCTGTTCAAGACCGACCTGTCGCAGGCCACAGTGATCACCATGTACCTGCTGCCGGATGTAAACCTGATGCTGCGGCCGCTGCTGCTGCAGCTCAAGCCCGGCACGCGCGTGGTCTCGCATGACTGGGATATGGGCGACTGGGCCAGCGACAGCACCGTGGTGGTGCCGGTGCCGGACAAGCAGGTGGGGCTGGAGAAGTCCAGCAAGGTGCACCTGTGGCTGGTGCCGGCGCAGGTGGAAGGGCTGTGGTGCGGCACTGGCGCTCTGCTCGGCGCCAGTCTGCGGCTGCAACAGAGCTACCAGATGCTGGACGGCGAGCTGCAGCATGACGGCGCCGTCCGCGCACTGCGGGGGCGGCTGCAGGGCGCCCGGGCGCAGCTGGACGCGGCAGACGCCGCACTGCAGCTCAAGGCTCAGGGCCAGCGCCTGCAGGTGGGTGCAGCCAGCGGCGCCTGGAGCACGCTGCGCGGTGGCGGCTTCAAGGCAGCACGGCCTACGGGCTGCGAGCCGGCCTGAGGGCCCTGCAGGTCTGACGCCTGGACTACGCCGCGCCCATGGCCTGAATGTGCGCTGGCGCACGGACCGTATACGCAGGACGCGGCACAGTGGCTGCTGGCGTTGTGGCCGAACCTTGCCGGGCATCAAGCAAAACTGCCCACCCTTTCTGTTGCGGCCCGGGTCAGTGCAACCGGGCCCGCCAGGCCTGGAGAAACTGCTGCACGTCCGGCGCAGGGCGCTGCGGCTCTTTCCAGTATTCGCTGCAGTCGCTCTGGCGGCCCAAAAGCTTCATGTTCACCAGCTCGCGCCGCAGCGTGGCGTGGTCGCCAAAGGTGTGGTGCGCACTGATCACCGCATTCACCTCGCGTTCGCTGTACTTGCGCCGCACGGCGAAGCGGGTCCACAGCGTCCACATTGCCAGTTGCTGCACCGAAAGCTTGTTGGGCAAGCGCACCAGCCGGCCGGCAGCGTCAAACTGCATCAGCGTCTTGCGCGCTGTGGGCGAGAGCGTGGCCAGCTCCACGGGCGCGCGCGTCTCGTTGCGCGCCACCAGGCGCCGGCTGGCCAGCGGCCTGTTGGCGGAGCCGGCAGGTGTAGCCATTGCGCTGAAGGCCGTTTCGGGCTCGAGCGCGGCTGCCGCAAGAGTTGCCACCGGCTGCGGCGCTGCCGGCGGCGTCTGTGCCTTGAGCGTGGCGAAGTTGCGCAGCCCGGCGGCGCGGGCCAGCAGGTTCAGCAGTTCCAGGTGTGACGGTGGCGCCTTGCCCGCAGCGTGGCGGGCGTCGAGCGCGGTTTTCAGGGTCTTGGCGAAGGCCGACGCGTCAGGCGTGGCCAGGCTTACCAGGGTTCGGGTCATGATGGATTCCTCAAGTGCCTCGGGCCGCGGGTTAGGCGTGCTGGGGTTGCCGCTTGCAGCGAGGCACACAGAAAAACATCTGGTGCAAAGCGATTGCCATGTGCAGGTTTAGCGTGAGCGCAGGTGAATACCCTCGACGAACTTCTCGCAGCCGTCGCGCAAATCAACCGCGAGCGCCACGACTTCGACTACGGCACCGATGGCG
>JANMKM010000182.1:0-1971 GCA_031372035.1 Rhodoferax sp.
CAAAGCGGATCGTTTGTCGCACCACGCGCGTATATCCGCCGGTCAACTTGTTGAACACCGCGTCAAATCCGCGAAACAGGATGAACTTCTTGCCGTGCGTCTTCTTCAACAGCACCGCGCAGAGCGCCGGGCTGAGGGTGAGCGCGACAAACCCGGAAATCGCCACGGATATCGCAATGGTCACCGCGAATTGCTGGTACATCACCCCCGTCAGTCCGCCGGTAAAGGCCACCGGGAGAAAGACCGCGGAAAGCACGAGCACGATGGTGATCACCGGTCCGCTCACCTGGTCCATCGCCTTGATCGTCGCCTCGCGCACGGCCAGGCCTTCCTCATGCATGATGCGCTCGACGTTCTCCACCACCACGATCGCGTCGTCGACCACGATGCCGATCACCAGCACCATGCCGAACATGGTGAGTACGTTGATGGAAAAGCCCAAAGCCAGCAGGATGGCGAAGGTGCCCATCAGCGTGATCGGCACCACGATGGTGGGAATGATGGTGTAGCGCAGGTTCTGCAAAAACAGATACATCACGGCAAACACCAGGGCCACGGCGATCAGCAGCGTCTCCACCACTTGGCGGATCGAGATGTCGACAAAGCGCGAGCTGTCGTAGGGCACCGAGTACTTCACGCCCTGCGGGAAGAACTTGGACAGCTCTTCCATGCGCGCGCGCACCGCCTTGGCCGTGGCCAGCGCATTGCCGGTGGGCGAGAGCTGCACGCCGATGCCGGTGGACGGGTTGCCGTTGAGCCGGGCCTGGGTGGAGTAGCCCTGGGCGCCGAGCTCGATCCGGGCCACGTCTTTCAGGCGCACGCTGGAGCCATCGGGGTTGGCGCGCAGGATCACTTCGCCAAACTGTGCCGTGGTGCTGAGCTGGCCCTGCACTACCACGGTGGCAAAGATCGTCTGCCCCGGGATGTTGGGCAGGTCACCGATGACGCCGGAGGACACCTGGGCGTTCTGGCCGCGGATGGCGGTCACCACGTCGGCCGGCGAAAGGTTGAAGCCCACCAGCCTGGCCGGGTCGATCCAGATCCGCATGGCGCGTTCGGTGCCAAACAGCTGCGCCTGGCCGACGCCGGGGATGCGCTGGATTTCGGGCAACACGTTGCGCGAGGCGTAGTCGCCCAGGGCCACCGGATTGAATGCCGGGTTGTCGGAGGACAGGATGGTGAACAGCAGAAAGTTGGAGCGCGCCTTGTCCACCCGCACGCCCTGCTGCGTCACGGCTGCGGGCAGGCGCGGCGTGGCCCGGCCCAGGCGGTTCTGCACGTCCACCTGCGCCAGGTCAGGGTTGGTGCCGGGCTGGAAGTACAGCGTGAGCGAGCCGGTGCCGTCGGCTTGCGTCACGGCCTCCATGTAGATCAGGCCGGGCGAGCCGTTCATTTCGCGCTCGATCACGCTGATCACCGCGTCTTCCAACGTCTGGGCCGAGGCGCCAGGGTAGCCGGCGGAAATGACGATCGAGGGTGGCGCCACCGGCGGGTACTGTGACACCGGCAGCTGCGTCACTGCCACGCCGCCCATCACCAGGACGAACAGCGCTATCACCCACGCAAAGATGGGCCGGTTGATGAAGAACTGGGCCATGTGCCGTGTCCCTTACTTGGCCGAGGCCGCAGGCGCTGCGGCCGATGCTGCAGGTGCGGACGAGCCCGCAGGCGCGGGGCCGGCAGCCGCCGCAGCGCTTGCCGCAGGCGCGCCGGCCGGCGCTGCGCCACCAGCGGCGCCCTTCCACGGCACCGGCTTGACCGGCGCACCGGGCACCATCATCTTCTGGAAGCCTTCGGCGATCACCTGTTCACCGGGCTTCAAGCCATCCAGCACCACCCACTGGTTGTCCTGGCTGGCGCCAAGCTTGATCTGGCGTGGCATGGGTTTGCCGTCCGGCCCCACCACCAGCACGCTGTCGCCCTGATTCGAGCGGATTACGGCCTGTTGCGGCAGCAGAATGCCCGATGGCA
>JANMKM010000211.1:0-6107 GCA_031372035.1 Rhodoferax sp.
TATCGCCGAGATGGGCCCCGGGCCGGACCACCTCAATGCCATGCCACATGGCCTCATAGGTCAGATTGCACAGGCGCTTGGCGGCGATCGAGGCGTCGCCGACGATGAACATGCGGCTGGTGTCGCCATGCCAGCCATCCTTGATCACGGTGACGTCGATATTCACGATGTCGCCGCGCTTGAGCGGCTTGTCGTTAGGTATGCCATGGCAGACGTGGTGGTTGATCGAGGTGCAGATGGACTTCGGGTAGGGCGTGTTGCCGCCGCCCATGTAGTTCAGCGGCGCCGGAATCCCGCCCTGGACCTGGGTGATGTACTCGTAGGCCAGCTTGTCCAGGGCGTTGGTGGTGACGCCGGGCTGCACATGGGGCGTGAGGTAGTCCAGCACTTCGGACGCCAGGCGTCCGGCCACGCGCATGCCGGCTATGCCCTGGGCGTCTTTGTAGGTGATCGTCATGGCTCCAATTATCCCATCGGATGGGGTGGCTCGTTGGCCACCAGGATGGCGCTGCGGGCGGGGCGCCAGCAACGCCGTGCTGTGCCATATCCGCCATGGTGGAGACCGGGGCACGTAATTTCCACCATAATTCGCGGTGGTTGCCCAACCACCCTACCGAGAACCTGTGTGAGCAAAAAAGCCAGCAAAGAACCAGCAGCCGACGAGAAGCCTGTCGAGAGCAGCTATGACCTGTTTGCGCCGATTCCGGTGGCCCAGACCCAGGAAGTGAATTCGGACTCGGTCTGGGCCCTGTTTGAAGACGTCAACCGGGACCCGGCCGCCGGCCCCAAGGCCTATGCCAAGACCGCCGTGGCGCCGCTGCCGGACCTGCTGCCAGAGATGCCGACCCTGGCACAGAGCCTGCATTCACCTTTGCAGCCCGGGCCACCGAGCTTCGAAGCGACCGAGCTCGGTGGCCCGGAGCTGTTGCCAGAGCAGCATGACGCGGAATCCACCTCGGCCATGGGCCTGGAGGAGCTGCCGACCCAGGCCCGTATCGACCACGAGATGGCAATCATCGCTGGCCACCATCCGCGCATTGCCAAGGCCATCAATGTGTTCTGGGGCCACAAGGGTTGCACCGAGTACATCGAGGAACTGATCCTCAACGGCGGTGATGGCGCTGGCAACAGCCGTGTCGGCTTTAAGCGCGAGGTGCTGTCCGCGTTGATCAACCTGTCGAGCCTGCATACGCTGAAATAGTGACCCTGCACATCACCGAATTCGAGGGCGGCAATGCCCTCGGAGCCTTCCGCATCCAGCAGCTCCTGCCAGCACTCCAGGCCGTGTCGCCCGGTCTGACCGGCCTGGGTGCCCGGTATGTGCATCTGGTGACCACCCGCAAGCCCGTTGCGTCTGCGCTGCGCGAACGCCTGGCCGCGCTGCTGCGCTATGGCGAGCCTGGCGTTGTGGATGCTGCCGACGCTCTGGTGCTGGTGACACCGCGCTTCGGCACGGTGTCACCCTGGGCCTCCAAGGCTACCGACATTGCCCACAATTGCGGCCTGGCGGTGGAGCGGATCGAGCGTGTGGTCGAGTACGGCTTGCGCTTCAAGTCTGGCTGGCTGGGGCGCAGCCAGCCCCCGCAGCAGCAACTGCAGGCGCTGGCCGGTCTGCTGCACGACCGCATGACTGAGAGCGTGATGTTTGAACGCGCCGCGGCGCGGCAGCTGTTCGATGCCGTGGCGGCGCAATCACTGGCCCATGTGGACCTGCTGGGGCAGGGCCGCATGGCGCTGCAGGACGCCAACCGCGACTCCGGCCTGGCCCTAGCCGAGGACGAGATCGACTACCTGGTGCAGGCCTTCACGCAGCTGCGGCGCAACCCGACCGATGTCGAACTGATGATGTTCGCCCAGGCCAACAGTGAGCATTGCCGACACAAGATCTTCAATGCCGGCTTCACCATCGACGGCGTGGCGCAGGCGCACAGCATGTTCGGCATGATCCGCCAGACCCACCAGCGCCATCCGCAGCACATGCTGGTGGCCTACAGCGACAACGCCTCCGTCATGGAGGGCCATGCGGTCTCGCGTTTCGCTGCCAAATGGGCTGTAGAAGATCATGGATACAACACAGCTTGCTATCAGAAGCATAGCGCTGTGGAGCACGTGCTGATGAAGGTGGAGACCCACAACCACCCGACGGCGATCTCGCCATTCCCGGGTGCGTCCACCGGCGCGGGTGGCGAGATCCGGGACGAGGGTGCCACTGGCCGTGGCTCGCGGCCCGTGGCCGGGTTGGCAGGATTCCATGTCTCCAGGCTCTGGCCGCAGGTCGGGCGCGACTACGGCAAGCCGGATCACATGGCCAGTGCGCTTCAGATCATGGTCGAAGGGCCGCTAGGTGCTGCGGCCTTCAACAACGAGTTCGGCCGGCCCAATCTGCTGGGCTATTTCCGCGAGTTCGAGCTGGCGCTGCACTCCACTAACGCCAATGCCGCACAACGGGTGGAGCAGCGCGGCTACCACAAGCCGATCATGATCGCCGGGGGGCTCGGCGCGATTGACGCCGCGCTCACCACCAAGCAGGCGTTCCCGGCTGGCAGCCTGCTGGTGCAGTTGGGCGGGCCGGGCATGCGCATCGGCATGGGCGGCAGCGCCGCAAGCTCGATGGCCAGTGGTGCCAACGCCCAACACCTGGACTTTGACTCGGTGCAGCGCGGCAACCCGGAGATCCAGCGCCGGGCCCAGGAGGTGATCAACCAGTGCGCCGGCATGGGTACAACCGGTGGGCCGAGTGGCGTTGGGAATCCGATTCTGGCGATCCACGACGTCGGCGCCGGTGGCCTGTCGAATGCCTTTCCGGAACTGGTGAACGATGCTGGTCGCGGAGCCCGGTTTGACATGGGTGCGATACCGCTGGAGGCCAGCGGCATGGCGCCGAAGGAGATCTGGTGCAACGAAAGCCAGGAGCGCTATGTGCTGGCGATCGCCCCGGAGTCTCTGGAGCTTTTCCGCGCCATATGTGAGCGAGAACGCTGTCCCTTCGCCGTGGTGGGTGTGGCCACCGAGGTACGGCAGCTGGTACTGGCGGATGCTGCGACAAATGCGGGGACTACTTCTGACACCCCAGTGCATATGCCGATGGATGTGTTGCTGGGCAAGCCGCCAAAGATGCACCGCGACGTGCAGACGGTGGCGCGCAACTTCGTACCGTTGCAGCTCGATGGCATCGCTTTGCGCCAGGCCGTGATCGATGTGCTGGCGCATCCCACAGTGGCTTCCAAGCGCTTCCTGGTGACGATTGGCGACCGCACGGTGGGTGGCATGGTGCACCGGGACCAGATGGTGGGCCCGTGGCAGCTGCCGGTGGCCGACTGCGCTGTGACCCTGGCGGACTTCGAAGGTTTCGGTGGCGCTGCCATGGCGATGGGCGAGCGCACTCCGCTGGCCTGTATCGACGCGCCGGCGTCCGGTCGCATGGCGGTGGCCGAGGCCATCACTAATCTGCTGGCGGCGCCTATCGTGCTGGACCGTGTCAAGCTCTCGGCCAACTGGATGGCGGCCTGCGGCGAAGCCGGTGAAGACGCGGCGCTGTACGCCACGGTACGCGCCGTGGCCATGGACCTGTGCCCGGCACTGGGCATCTCCATCCCCGTCGGCAAGGATTCCTTGTCGATGCGCACGCGCTGGATCGACGATCAGGGTGCCGCGCGCCAGGTAACGTCGCCGGTGAGCCTGGTGGTGAGCGCCTTCGCCAGGCTGGCCGACGTTCGCAACACCCTGACGCCGCAGCTGCAGCGCGGCGACACCACGCTGGTGCTGGTGGACCTGGGCCGCGGCCGCATGCGCATGGGAGGCAGCATCCTGGCCCAGACCCGCGAGCAGATGGGTGACAGCGTGCCGGACCTTGAAGTGCCGCAGGATCTGGTGGCGCTGGTGACTGCAGTCAACGCCTTGCGCGCGCAGGGCCGCATTCTGGCCTACCACGACCGCAGCGACGGCGGCCTGCTGGCGGCGGTGTGCGAGATGGCCTTTGCCGGCAGGGTGGGCGTGGCGTTGAACCTGGACCTGCTGGTGACCGAGGGCGACGGTATCAGCGACAGCCGCGCCGAAATGGGCGACAGCAAGAACTGGGCGGCCCAGGTCAGCGGCCGGCGCGAGGAACTGACATTGCGCGCGCTGTTCAACGAGGAGCTGGGCGTGCTGCTGCAAATCCGCAGCGCTGATCGCAGCGCCGTGATGCAGATCCTGCGCGAACATGGCCTGAGCCGCTACAGCCACTGTGTCGGCAAGGCGCTGGCGCCGGTGGCCGGCCAGGGCCCCGAGTTGCAGGTATGGCGCGATGCGAAACAGGTTTTCGCCGCCGGCTTGCAAGACCTGCAACAGGTCTGGGACGCCACGTCGTGGAAGATCTGCCGGCAGCGCGACAACCCGTCCTGTGCCGACGCCGAGCATGCGGTGGCCGGTGCGCCCGGTGATCCGGGTCTGCATGTGGAGCTGGCAACGGGGCCGGTACAGCGGCCGGCAGCGCCTGGGCTGTTGCTGCGCCGCCCGAAGGTGGCGGTGCTGCGGGAACAGGGCGTGAATTCGCATGTGGAGATGGCCTATGCCTTCACCCAGGCTGGCTTCGAAGCCCATGACGTGCACATGACGGACCTGCAGTCCGGCCGCCACACGCTGGCCGGCTTTCAGGGGCTGGTGGCTTGTGGCGGCTTTAGCTATGGTGACACCCTGGGCGCCGGCATTGGCTGGGCCCGCTCCATCACTTTCAACGACCAGCTGGCGGAGCAATTCAGGGCCTTCTTCGGCCGCGGCGACACCTTCGGCCTGGGTGTGTGCAATGGTTGCCAGATGTTTGCCGAACTGGCCGAGATCATCCCCGGTGCTGCCAGCTGGCCGCGCTTCACCACCAACCAGAGCGAGCGTTTCGAGGCCCGGCTGTCCATGGTGGAGGTGCTGGCGTCACCGTCACTGTTCTTCGCCGGCATGGCCGGTAGCCGCCTGCCCATTGCCGTGGCCCACGGTGAAGGCTATGCCAACTTCTCCGAGCGTGGTGACGCTGCCAGTGCGATCGCTGCCCTGCGCTTTGTCGACAACCAGGGACGCGCCACCACCGACTATCCCCACAACCCCAACGGCAGCCCCGGTGGCCTGACCGGCGTGACCACCGCCAACGGCCGCTTCACCGCCCTGATGCCGCACCCGGAGCGGGTGTTCCGCAATGTCCAGATGAGCTGGACCTCCGGCGATGTGTCGGAATTCAGTCCCTGGATGCAGATCTGGCACAACGCGCGGCGGGCGGTTGGGTAGCGCTTTTTTTCCGCTGGTGCCGGCGTTGTGGATACAAAAATTGATAGAGTAAAACGGGCACGAAGCGCATAAACAAAGCACAGAGGGCTAATGTTTTTGTAGCGCTCGCTACCCCGCGGGCTTGCCGGGTATGGCCAGCGCTGTGGCCTCCAACAGTGACATCTCTGGTGCCGCCACGGCCAGGCCAGCCAGCGCCCTGGCAAAGGCGCGTGCTGCCGGGACCTTGAAGTGCTGCCAGAGCGCCGCCTCGCTCTCCCACTGCTCAACGAACACCAGCCGCGCCGGGTTCTCGGTGTCCCGGTGCACCGCATGGGCGATGCAGCCGGGCTCCAGCCGGGAGCGGGCCACGTGTTCCTGGCTCAGTGTCAGGGCCTGGGCAAAGCTGCCTTCGCGGGTTACAACACTGCCGAGTACGACGATCACGGGTGCACTCCAGATGCCGGGTTGAATCTTTGGCTCAAGGCCCGCCGGGTGGCGCCACCTTGGCGCCCTCGATCTTGTGCCGCTCCAGCGCCTGGGCAATGAAGCCCGAGGCCTTCAGCTCCTCGATGAAGCGGCTCAGGTAGGCCGCGCCAGCGTCCCGACCCCTGGGCGTGCCCATGGCCTGGTTGATTACCATGAAACGTCCGGGCAGCAGGCGTACGCCGGGCACCCGCTTGGCGTCGGACTCCAGCTGTTGTTTCACGCCGGCAGCCACGTCCAGGCTCTGTGCCAGGAAGGTGTCGGTCACGGCCTGCGAGGTGGCGGCGCGCACGATGGTGGCGTTCTTCAGCTCGCGCGTGAGGTACAGGTCATAGGCGCTGCCGTTGCCCACGGCCACGCGGGTGCCCGGGCGGTCCACCTCGGCGTTGTCC
>JANMKM010000214.1:0-3217 GCA_031372035.1 Rhodoferax sp.
ACTACATCCGCCCCGGGCAGGAACCGGCCCGCATGTTCGAGATGCGGCTGCAACGCATCGGCGACAGCACCTGGCCGGCGGCGGGCGCCATCCCCATGAAATAGAGCCTCCACGCTCTCCCATTGCATGTGGCTCGCTGCCTCCCAAGGAGGCGTTCGCTTGCTTGGGGCGGCCCGGCGCCGCGCGAGGGACAAGTACAATCCAAGTTGACGGGCCTTCCCGCATGGTGGAGCGGCCAACCGGGTCAGGTGGGGAACCAAGCAGCCCTAACTGCAAAGCCAGTGCCGGGGTCAAGGCTCGTCAACCCCATTCCCCCAAAAAAACCCCCGGGCGGTTTCCCTGCCCGGGGCCAAGTTGCGGACTCTGATGCGGCGCACCGTGTTCCGTGGCGCTCTGGCGGCGATGGCCCGCTACGAGGCCATCGCCCCAGGCCTTGTCAATGCCGGCCTGGCCGGAATCTGTCGTCGTAGTCCTTCCAGCCCATACCCATGGTGCTGGTGCCAGTGCCGCCGACGGAGGGCTCGGGCCGGTCAAAGCGGTCCTGATCCTCGGTGCCAGGTGTGTGGATGGCGCGGGCTATCAACACACCAGCGGCGTCGAGGTAACCCTCCACCTTGACCGTGGCGCCCGCCAGTGTGGCACTGGTCACGCCCGTAAACACCGTCTGCGCACTCCACTGCACGCTCAGCGTGCTGGTGGCCGAGGTGTTGGGGTTGGTGCTGGTCAGCGTGAAGCTCATGGAGCCGGTGTTGACGCTGCTGGCCACGCCTTTGATCTCGCGCATCGCAAATGCCAGCTTCACGCCGGGGCAGGCCAGCGAGACCGCCTTGACCACGTTGGTGCCGGCCTGGATCTGCGCCGCCACGTTCACGAACACGCCGTCTGCCAGGGTCGTAGTCGGGCAGGCAGTGGCGACATTGATCGCCGACGCATCCACGGGCACGGCACGCACCTGGAACGAGGCGTTGTCGACAAAGCTGCTGATCGCGCCAACCAGGCGCACCGTAGCCGGTCCTGCGGCCGTGTCGCTCTGGCGCACCCGCACCGTGCTGGCCACCAACACCCCGTCGTTGCCGAAGGTGCCCAGTACCTGCACATAGGAGCCATTGGCAATGGACGCCAGGGTCAGGCCGGTCGGGGTGATCGTGGCACTGGCCAGACCACTGACCTTGACGCCCCCGATCTCCAGCGTGCCAGCGGCAGCACTGAAGTTGCTGACCAGGCCCCCGATCTGCGCTGTACCGCTGGTGACGGAATCGGCCACGGCGCCGCTCATCACGCGCACGCGTGAGGCCGCCAGGGTCAGGGTCGAGCCGCTGGTTGTGAGGCTGTTCTTCGGGCCCCAGACCGCCACGATCAGGTCGTTGGCCAGGGTCGCCGTGGTCGGCGCCAGCGTCGCCGCTGCGTAGTTCACGCTCAGGCCGTTGATGGCAAAGGTCTTGCTCGTGGCGTTCAACGTCGAGACCTTGCCCATGACCCGCACCGCGCCGATGCTGGCCTGCTTCTCCACCCGGCTGGCCTGGATCGCGTAGGCGCTGGCGGCTGGGTCAAACACCGGGCTGCCGTGCACTTCCACCAGGTCGCCGGCCACGATGTCGGCGATACCCGTGTAGCCTCCCCCGTAACTGGTGATGGCACCGGTGCTGGTGTCGTTGCTGACCTTGACCGATTGCCCTGCCACCTTGAACGACGCCGTGGTGGAGCCGCTGCTGCTGATGGCGCTCACTGCGCCGATCACTGCCGCATCCACGGTGATCTTGCTGGCCGTACCCTTGCCGTCATGCACCACGCGCACACGTTGTCCCAGCTTGAGCGCCATGGGGCTGGTGCTGCCGTCGGCGTTTTCGCGCATGACAGCTGCGGTGGCGTCCTCGATCTCGACGCCGTCAACGAAAGTGCTGCCGAAGCCGGTCACAGTGCCGTTGGCGGTCTGCGCCGTGTCGCTGGCCGTGCCACCGGTCTGGGCGCTGTTGCCACCGCCTCCCCCGCCACCGCAGGCTGCAACGATCAGCGTCAATGTCAGCGCGGCCAGATGCGCCGCCAGGGTCGGGGCGCGTCTGCGCCACTGGGTCTTTGTGCTCATGGTGATCTCCGGTAGTGAAAAAAAACGGGGCCAGGGCCTGAGATTTCAGTCCGCAGCCTTGACCTTTCGGGCCCGCAACACGCCTGTTTGATTGACACCCTCGACTTCGACACTTTGGCCGAGCAGGCTTTCGGGGTGCTGTAGGAAACTGGCAGAAAAGAAGGTCAGCGCGTCCCAGGTCACGCTGACCGGGCCTTTGCTGCTTTGCAGCGTGAAACTCTTGTTGGCCAGGCTGAACTGGGTCACCACACCGCTGCGTTCGACCGTGGCGTTGCCAGGGTCGCTGACCACGCTGCAGCTCAGCTTGGTGGCAATCAAGTTCTGGGCGCCGGCCTGCACCTGGCCTTCCACGGCGACCTGCACGTCGGCCGTTGCAGCGGCCACGCGGCATGCCGCCGGCACCAGGGCCTGGGCCACGCTGATGTCCACGCCACGCAACCGGAAACGCACGATCGCCGCGCTCCAGTCGATGCCGCTGCTGACGCCGGCTACCTGCACGGTAATGCCGAGGTCCTTACCCTGCGTGCTGGAGCGCAGACCCACTGCGGTAGCAACCACGCTGCTGCCGGAGCCGCTGAGCGTCAGGCTGACGAACTCACCACGCTGCAGCGCTGCCTCGTCCACATTGACGTCGCCGCCGAGTTGCACCTTGGTGCCTTGCACTTCCACCGTACGGTTGCTGGCGTCGTAGTGCGAAGCCACACCGCTGAGCAACACCTTGGACTGGCCAGCCAGGTCAGCCACCGAGACACTGGCCAGCACCACCCGCACTGCGCTGACGGGGTCCGCTGTGAGCGTGCTGCGCGTCACCCAGGCCCGCACCAGCACCCCGGCAGCGGTGCCGGCCGGCAAGGAGGCAGCCTGCACCTGCGTACCGGCGGCAGCATTGAGCCGCAACCGACTTCCCGAAACCGAGGCCACCACGCCGGACACGAGCACCGGGTCCGCCGCAAGCGCGAGCTTCTCGACCCGGCTGGCCACCATCACACTGCTAGAGCGGCTGGCGTCATAGGCCCAGGCGCCATGCACTTCGACCTCATCACCCGTCCGAATCGCCGCCGCATTGGCATAGCCACCCAGTGCCGTGGCCGCGTTCTGCTGTGCGTCGCCACCTGCCGGTACCACCTTGACCCA
>JANMKM010000234.1:0-12178 GCA_031372035.1 Rhodoferax sp.
GAACGCGAAGCGCCAACGCTGTCGGAAACGCAACGCGCCACGTGCCAGAAGCAGCTGGTCGATCTGGACCGAGATTTCCAGCGCAAGCGGCGCGAGTTCCAGGAGGATCTCAATTCGCGCAAGAACGAAGAGCTGCAGCTGGTGCTGGAGCGCGCGAACAAGGTGGTCAAGCAGGTGGCGGAGAGCGAGAAGTACGACCTCGTGTTGCAGGAGGCGGTGTACATCAACCCCAAGCACGACATCACGGACAAGGTGATTCGCGCCCTGAATAGCGGCGCTGCCAAGTAGCGCACCGCTCGGTCGCAGTCACAGCAGTCCCAGACACGCCGTGGCACTGACACTGGGAGCAATCGTCGCGACGCTCGGTGGCGAGCTCCACGGTAACCCTGCCACAGAAGTCACCGGCCTGGCCCCCCTGGAGACGGCTGGAGCCGGTGAGCTGAGTTTCCTCAGCCAGCCGCGCTACCGGCAGCAGCTTGCCGTTTCGCAGGCCGGCTGCGTCATCGTCGCGCCGGCGGCGCAGCAAGTGGCGCTGCAACGTGGGGCCTGCATCGTGGCGCCGGAGCCCTACCTGTACTTTGCCCGGGTCACCCAGCTTTGGAAGCGCAGCCTGCAGCGTGCCCGACCGGCGGCGATCCATCCCAGTGCGGTCATCGACCCTGCAGCCCAGGTGCATCCGCAGGCGCTGATCGGCCCCCTGTGCGTGGTCGAGCGCGGTGCCCGCATCGGTGCGGAAACCGTGCTCAAGGCGCGGGTGTTCGTGGGCGAGGATTGTGTCATCGGTCAGCGCTGCATCCTGCATGCCGGTGTTGTCATCGGAGCCGATGGTTTCGGCTTTGCCGCGGGTACCGATGGCTGGGTCAAGATCGAGCAACTGGGGGCCGTGCACATCGGCGATGACGTCGAGATCGGCGCCAACAGCTGCGTGGACCGCGGTGCGCTGCAGGACACAGTGCTGGAAGACGGGGTCAAGCTCGACAACCTGATCCAGATCGGGCACAACGTGCGCATTGGCAAGCACACGGCGCTGGCAGGCTGCGTTGGCGTAGCCGGCAGCGCCAGCATTGGTGAGCATTGCACCGTGGGTGGCGGCGCTGTCATCCTGGGACACCTGAGCGTCGCCGACCATGTGCATGTGTCGGCCGCCTCGGTAGTGACGCGCTCGATCAGCCGGCCCGGCAATTACACCGGCATATTTCCCATCGACGACAATGCCACCTGGGAGCGCAACGCCGCCACCCTCAAGCAGTTGCATGGCCTGCGTGACCGTATCCGTGCGCTGGAAGAACAATGCAAGGCGACGCCACAACCATGATGGACATTCACCAGATACTCAAACAGCTGCCGCACCGCTATCCGATCCTGCTGGTCGACCGGGTGCTGGAGCTGGAAAAGGGCAAACGCATCAAGGCCCTGAAGAACGTATCGATCAACGAACCGTTCTTTTCAGGCCACTTTCCGCACCGCCCGGTGATGCCCGGCGTGCTGATGCTCGAGGCTCTGGCCCAGGCCGCCGCGCTGCTCGCCTTCGACATGCTGGGTGTGACGCCCGACGACAAGACCGTGTATTACTTTGCCGGTATTGACGGTGCGCGCTTCAAGCGCCCGGTGGAGCCTGGTGACCAGCTGACGCTGCTGGTGGAACTGGACCGCATGAAGGCCGGCATCTTCAAGTTCAAGGCCCGGGCCATGGTGGTGCAGGAGCTGGCGGTCGAAGCCGAGCTGATCTGCACCATGCGCACCATTGCCTGAAGCGAAAGACGCGTGTGAGCGGCATCCATCCGACGGCGCTGGTGGACCCGCGCGCCGAACTTGACAGCTCGGTCAGTGTCGGACCCTACAGCGTCATTGGTCCGCATGTACAAATCGATGCTGGCACCAGTGTCGGGCCGCATTGTGTGATCGAGGGCCACACCCGCATCGGCCGCGACAACCGGATCTTCCAGTTCAATTCCCTGGGTGCGATACCGCAGGACAAGAAATACGCGGGCGAGCCCTGCGAGCTGGTGATCGGTGCGCGCAACACAATCCGCGAGTTCTGCACCTTCAACATTGGCTCACCCGGTGACGCCGGCGTCACCCGCGTTGGCGACGACAACTGGATCATGGCCTACGTGCATCTGGCGCACGACTGCGTGGTCGGCAATAACACCATCTTTGCCAACAACTCCCAGCTGGCCGGGCATGTACACGTGGGCGACTGGGTGATCCTGGGAGGCTTCACCGTGGTGCACCAGTTCGTGCGCCTGGGCGCGCACAGCATGACTGCCATGTGCGCCTTGCTGTTTGCCGACCTGCCGCCATTCGTGATGTGCCAGGGCCAGCCAGCGGCTGCGCGTTCGATGAACTTCGAGGGTCTGCGCCGTCGCGGCTTTTCCAGCGAGCGCCTTGCTGCCGTCAAGGCCATGCACAAAGCCCTGTACCGGGATGACCTGACGCTGGAGCAGGCCCGCGCCAGCATCGCCACGCTGGCCCAGAGCACGCCGCAGGCTGCACCCGACGTGCAGATGATGCTGGGCTTTCTGGAGCAGGTGTCGCCGCAGCGCGGCATCGTGCGTTAGCGGGCAGGTGGTGGTCACTGCGAGCGACGTGCCATCTGCCAGCGTCGCGCATGGTGGACTGCCGGCGGGCGCAAGTATCCGTGAAGGCGGGCTGAACTGTGCCATGGTGGCCGGCGAAGCCTCAGGCGATCTGCTGGCCAGTTTGCTGCTCGATGGCATGCGCGCGCGCTGGCCGCAGCTGCAGGCCGTCGGGATCGGAGGACCACAGATGGCGCAGCGCGGTTTCGAGGCCTGGTGGCCACAAGAGAAACTGGCGGTGCGCGGTTATGTGGAGGTGCTGCGGCACTACCGCGAGATCGTCGGCATTCGCTCGGCACTGCAGGAGCGCCTTCTGCAACTGCGGCCGCAGGTGTTCATCGGCGTTGACGCGCCCGACTTCAACCTTGACCTGGAGGCTGCTTTGCGAGCTCAGGGTATCAGGACCGTGCACTTTGTTGCGCCATCGGTCTGGGCCTGGCGTGCCAACCGCCTGGACAAGATCCGCCGCAGCACGGACCACGTGCTGTGCGTTTTCCCATTCGAGCCGGAGCTGTTGCAGGCGCATGGCATTGCTGCGACCTATGTTGGGCATCCGCTGGCCAGCATGATTCCGATGCGGCCGGATCGCGCGGCGGCACGTCGGGCGTTGGGACTGGATGATGCCGACCCGGTGGTGGCGCTTCTGCCGGGCAGCCGGGCGAGCGAAATCCGCTATCTGGCTGAGCGGTTCTTCGAGGCTGCAGGGCTTATGCAGCAAGAGCGGACAGCTATTAAATTCATAGTACCGGCGGCTCCTGGTCTGCGCCCGGCGATCGAGGCTGCGGCCCGCAGCAGCGGTCTGCAGACGGGCTTGCAGATTGTCGATGGCCAATCCCACCGGGTTATGGCCGCCTGTGATGTGACCTTGATTGCCAGCGGCACGGCCACGCTGGAGGCGGCACTGTTCAAGCGGCCGATGGTGATCGCCTACAACATGCACTGGCTCTCCTGGCAGATGATGCGTCGGCAGAAGCTGCAACCCTGGGTCGGCCTGCCCAACATCATCTGCCGCGAGTTTGTGGTGCCGGAATTCCTGCAGGACGCGGCGACGCCGCAAGCGCTGGCGCAAGCCGTGCTGGCCTGGTTCGATGCACCTGAGAGAATCGCGCACTTGCAATCACGGTTCGGACAATTGCATGAGCAGTTGCACCGCGACACCGCCACACTGGCCACCGATGCGATCCAAAGCGTTCTTGCGAGCTGAACAGGTGACCCTGGCCTGGGATACGCCGGGCTTGGTGGCTGGCGTGGACGAAGCCGGCCGCGGGCCGTTGGCCGGGCCTGTGGTTGCGGCGGCCGTGATCCTGGACGACAGCCGCCCGATCAAGGGCCTGGCGGATTCCAAGAAGCTTACGGCCCGGGCCCGGGCCCGGCTCTACGACCAGATCCGGGCCAACGCCCTGTGCTGTTCCATTGCCGAAGCCAGCGTCGCGGAGATCGACGGCCTGAACATTCTGCAGGCCACGATGCTGGCCATGCGCCGGGCGGTGGCGGGCTTGCGACTGAAGCCGGTCAAGGTGCTGGTGGACGGCAACTGCCTGCCGCGGCTGGACGTGCTGGCCGAAGCCATCGTGCGCGGGGATGCCACGGTGCCGGAAATCTCCGCGGCTTCCATCCTGGCCAAGGTGCACCGGGACCGCTGGTGCCTGGAGCTGGACCAGCGCTATCCGCAGTACGGATTTGCGGCTCACAAGGGCTACGGCACGGCCGAGCATCTGCTGGCGCTGGGCAAATATGGCGCATGTCCGGAGCACCGCAAGTCTTTTGCGCCGGTGCGGGCGCAGCTGGTTAGTGCTGCTACTCCGTGATTGCACTGCTCTGGCGATCATGTCTCGGAACCACCATCCATGACCAGCCCCAAGCTGACGCATATCACGTCGCGTGACAACCCATTGCTCAAGGAGCTGCGCCGCCTGACCCAGGACGGCAGCGCCTACCGCACGCTGGGTCGGGTCTGGCTGGAGGGGGACCACCTGTGTCGCGCAGCCCTGGAGCGCGGCCAGCGGCCGGCACAGGCCCTGTTTGCGCAGTCGTTCTGGGATGGCGCCCCAGCTCCATGGTCGGATTGCGCCGAACACAACATCGTGCTGCCCGATCGCCTGTTCGAGAGCCTGAGCGCCCTGCCTTCAGCTGCACGCATGGGTTTCGTGATCGACCTGCCGCCAGCGCCCGCGATAGCCGCGGGTGTTGCCAGCGTGATCCTGGACCGGCTGCAGGACGCCGGCAATGTGGGTTCGATCCTGCGCAGCGCCGCGGCCTTTGGCCATCGCCAGGTGATCGCGATCAAGGGTACAGCAGCGCTGTGGAGCCCCAAGGTCCTGCGTGCCGGCATGGGCGCCCACTTCGGCCTGCATTTGATCGAGGGCGTGAGCGCGGCGGAACTGTCGGCGCTGGCGCTGCCGATCATCGTGACCAGCTCGCACCGGGGCGCGTTGCTGCACCAGGCGCGCCTGCCCGCGCCCGGCGCCTGGGCCTTTGGGCATGAAGGGCAGGGCGTGGGCGCTGAATTGCTGGCCAGCGCCGCGCTTTCGGTGCGCATCGCCCAGCCTGGCGGCGAGGAGTCGCTCAATGTCGCAGCCGCTGCCGCCATCTGCCTGCATGCCAGTGCCACGCTATAATTTGGGGCTTTCCAGCAAACCCGTACGCCGCTAGCGCATTCAAGCATTCCCCTCACAAAAGCCGCCACCAGGAGGTCACTCTTGAGCGCGTTTGGGCGTACCCGTGAACCATTCGGAGAACCCAGTGCTTTTGTCTCACCAGGGAACCAGCCCTCACGCCATCCTGGCGCTTGCAGACGGCAGCATCTTCCACGGCAGATCCATCGGGGCCAGCGGCTCCACCACCGGCGAGGTGGTGTTCAACACGGCGATGACGGGCTACCAGGAAATCCTGACGGACCCCAGCTATTGCCAGCAGATCGTCACGCTAACCTATCCGCACATCGGCAACTACGGCATCAATGCCGAGGATGTCGAGGCCGGGCGCGTCCATGCCGCCGGCCTGGTGATCAAGGACCTGCCACTGCTGGCATCCAACTTCCGCTCCAGCATGACGCTGGCGCAGTATCTGGTGGCCAGCAACACCGTTGCCATTGCCGGCATCGACACCCGCAAACTGACACGCCTGCTGCGCAGCCAGGGCGCGCAGAACGGTGCCATCGTGGGACTGGCTGCGGGCCAGGCGGTGACCCCTGAGGTTATTACCCAGGCGCTGGCAGCAGCGCGCGCTGCGCCGTCGATGGCCGGTTGCGACCTGGCACGGGTGGTGTCGGTTGCCGCGCCCTATGGCTGGAGTCAGACCGAATGGCAACTGGGCGCGGGCTATGGCCAGCAGAGCGATGGCCGCTTCCATGTGGTGGCCTACGACTTCGGGGTCAAGAAGAACATCCTGCGTATGCTGGCCAGCCGCGGCTGCCGGGTCACGGTGGTGCCGGCCCAGACCAGCGCCGCCGCCGCGCTGGAACTGCAGCCCGATGGTGTGTTCCTCTCCAATGGCCCCGGGGATCCCCAGCCCTGCGACTATGCCATTGCTGCCAGCCGGGAACTGATCGAGCGCGGCATTCCCACCTTCGGCATCTGCCTGGGGCACCAGATCATGGCCCTGGCCAGTGGCGCCCGCACCTTCAAGATGAAGTTCGGCCACCATGGCGCCAACCATCCGGTCAAGGAGACTAGCAGCGGCCGGGTCAGCATCACCAGCCAGAACCACGGGTTTGCCGTGGACGCTGCCAGCCTGCCGGCGAGCCTGCGCGCCACCCATGTCAGCCTGTTTGACAACACGCTGCAGGGTTTGGAGCGCACCGACCGCCCAGCCTTCTGCTTCCAGGGACATCCCGAGGCCTCGCCCGGGCCGCACGACATCTCCTACCTGTTTGACCGTTTCACCGCGCTGATGGGCGCGCACCAGAGCGCCAAGTTGCAACATGCCTAAACGTACCGACCTCCAGAGCATCCTGATCATCGGCGCTGGCCCGATCGTGATCGGTCAGGCCTGCGAATTCGACTATTCCGGTGTCCAGGCCTGCAAGGCACTGCGCGAGGAGGGCTACAAGGTCATCCTGATCAACAGCAATCCGGCCACAATCATGACCGACCCGGCCACGGCCGACGTGACCTACATCGAGCCCATCACCTGGCAGACGGTGGAGAAGATCATTGCCAAGGAAAGGCCGGACGCAATCCTGCCGACCATGGGCGGCCAGACTGCGCCGAATTGCGCATTGGATCTGTGGCACCACGGCGTGCTCGACAAGTACCAGGTGGAACTGATTGGCGCCACGCCGCAAGCGATCGACAAGGCCGAGGACCGGCTCAAGTTCAAGGACGCGATGACGCGCATCGGCCTGGGTTCGGCCCGCTCCGGTATCGCCCACAGCATGGACGAGGCCTGGGGCGTGCAAAAGCAGGTCGGGTTTCCGACCGTGATCCGTCCCAGCTTCACGCTCGGCGGTACCGGTGGCGGCATTGCCTACAACGCCGAGGAGTTCGAGACCATCTGCAAGCGAGGTCTTGAAGCCTCGCCCACCAACGAGCTGTTGATCGAGGAGTCGCTGCTTGGCTGGAAAGAGTTCGAGATGGAGGTGGTGCGGGACCGGGCCGACAACTGCATCATTGTCTGTTCCATCGAAAACCTGGACCCGATGGGCGTGCACACTGGCGACTCCATCACCGTGGCGCCGGCCCAGACCCTGAGCGACAAGGAATACCAGATCATGCGCAACGCCTCGCTGGCGGTGCTGCGCGAGATCGGCGTCGACACCGGCGGCTCGAATGTGCAATTCGCGATCAACCCGCAGGACGGCCGGATGGTGGTGATCGAGATGAATCCGCGGGTTTCGCGCTCCTCGGCACTGGCGTCCAAGGCCACGGGTTTTCCGATTGCCAAGGTGGCGGCCAAGCTGGCCATCGGCTACACGCTCGATGAGCTGCGCAACGACATCACGGGTGGCGCCACACCGGCAAGCTTTGAGCCCAGCATCGACTACGTGGTGACCAAGATCCCGCGCTTTGCCTTCGAGAAATTCCCCGCGGCGGATTCGCGCCTGACGACCCAGATGAAATCGGTGGGCGAGGTCATGGCGATGGGCCGCACCTTCCAGGAGTCGTTCCAGAAGGCCTTGCGCGGGCTGGAGGTGGGTGTTGACGGAATGAACGAGAAGACCCAGGACCGTGAGGTGCTGGAGAAGGAACTGGGTGAGCCCGGCCCGGAGCGCATCTGGTACGTCGGCGACGCCTTTGCCCAGGGCATGGGCGTGGACGAAGTCTTTGCCCTGACTCGCATCGACCCCTGGTTCCTGGTGCAAATCGAGGAGATCGTGCAGATCGAGCTGGCGCTGGAGAGCAAGACCCTGGCCGACGTTGACGCTGGCATGCTGCGCATGCTCAAGCAGAAGGGCTTTTCCGACCGGCGCCTGGCGCGCCAGCTGAAGACCACTGACACCGTGATCCGCGAGCTGCGGCGCAAACTCGGTGTGCGCCCGGTCTACAAGCGGGTCGATACCTGCGCCGCGGAATTTGCCACCAATACCGCCTACATGTATTCGACCTATGTGGATGAATGCGAAGCCGAGCCGACCAGCAACCGCAAGATCATGGTGCTCGGCGGTGGCCCGAACCGCATCGGCCAGGGCATCGAGTTCGACTACTGCTGCGTGCATGCGGCGCTGGCGATGCGCGAGGACGGCTACGAGACCATCATGGTCAACTGCAACCCGGAGACGGTCTCCACCGACTATGACACCAGTGACCGGTTGTACTTCGAGCCGCTGACGCTGGAGGATGTGCTGGAGATCGTGGACAAGGAAAAGCCGCTGGGCGTAATCGTGCAGTACGGCGGCCAGACGCCACTGAAGCTGGCGCTGGACCTCGAAGCCAATGGCGTGCCGATCATCGGCACCAGCCCGGACATGATCGACGCGGCCGAGGACCGGGAGCGGTTTCAGAAATTATTGCAACAGCTGGGTTTGCGCCAGCCGCCCAATGCCACGGCCCGCACTGAGGCCGAGGCCCTGGAGAAAGCGGCGGCCCTGGGCTACCCGCTGGTGGTACGGCCCAGCTACGTGCTGGGTGGACGGGCCATGGAGATCGTGCACGAGCAGCGGGATCTGGAGCGCTACATGCGCGAGGCGGTCAAGGTTTCGCACGACTCGCCGGTGCTGCTGGACCGCTTCCTCAACGATGCGATTGAATGCGATGTCGACGCCCTGTGCGATGGCAAGCGGGTATTCATCGGCGGCGTAATGGAGCACATCGAGCAGGCTGGCGTACACAGCGGTGACTCGGCCTGCTCGCTGCCGCCGTATTCGCTCAGCCCGGCCACCGTGGCCGAGCTCAAGGTCCAGACCGCGGCCATGGCCATGGCGCTCAAGGTGGTGGGCCTGATGAATGTGCAGTTCGCGATCCAGCAGGTGCGCGATGCGCAAGGTCGGATGCAGGATGTGATCTATGTGCTGGAAGTCAACCCCCGGGCCTCGCGCACCGTGCCCTTTGTCAGCAAGGCCACCGGTATCCAGCTGGCCAAGGTGGCGGCGCGCTGCATGGTCGGCCAGAGCCTGGACCAGCAGGGCATCGCCGACGAGGTGGTGCCGGGCTACTTCAGCGTCAAGGAGGCGGTGTTCCCGTTCGTCAAGTTCCCCGGTGTGGACACCATCCTCGGGCCGGAGATGAAGTCCACCGGCGAGGTCATGGGTGTGGGTCAGACCTTTGGTGAGGCCTTCGTCAAGTCGCAACTTGGCGCCGGCACCAAGCTGCCGCGCTCCGGCCACGCCTTCATTTCGGTCAAGCAAAGCGACAAGCCGCGGGCCGTGGAAGTGGCGCGCAGCCTGGCGGCGATGCACTTCCAGATCGTCGCCACCAAGGGCACCGCAGCGGCCATCAACGCCGCCGGCATTGCCTGCGCCACGGTCAACAAGGTCACGGAAGGCCGGCCGCACATCGTGGACCGGATCAAGAACAACGAGATCGCCCTGGTGGTCAACACCGTGGAAGAGCGGCGCAACGCGATCACCGACTCACGCCAGATCCGCACCTCGGCATTGCAGGCGCGGGTGACCACGATCACCACGATTGCCGGTGCCGAGGCTGCCGTGGAAGGCATGAAGTACCTGGACCACCTGGGCGTGATCTCGCTCCAGGAGATGCACCAGCAACTGCGCGACGCGCGTCCCTTGGCATAATCGAGGCATCGGGACAGGCCAGCGCAATGCCGCTGGCCTGTCCCTCTCATTTTGAACACAGCAAACCATGGCCACCATACCCATCACCAAGCGCGGCGCTGAAAAGCTCAAGACCGAACTGCACCGGCTCAAGACCGTGGACCGCCCCGGCGTCATCGGCGCGATTGCCGAAGCCCGGGCCCAGGGAGACCTGAGCGAGAACGCCGAATACGAGGCTGCCAAGGACCGCCAGGGCTTCATCGAAGGCCGGATCCAGGAAGTGGAGAGCAAGCTGTCGATGGCCCAGATCATTGACCCGACCGAGCTCGACGCCGCCGGCCGGGTGGTGTTTGGCGCCACGGTGGAACTGGAAGACGAGGCCAGCGGCGACGTGGTGAAGTACCAGATCGTGGGCGAAGACGAGGCCGACCTGAAGCTCGGCCTGATCAACATCAGCAGCCCGATTGCCCGCGCGCTGATCGGCAAGGAAGAGGGCGACACGGCCGAGGTGCAAGCGCCCGGTGGCATCAAGCATTTCGAGATCGTGGCGGTGCGCTACGTTTGAGGTGATCAATCGAGCCGCGATCTGGCTGGCCGCGCTGTGGTGGGGTAGCCTGGGTGTGATCGGGGCCCTGGTGGTGCCGCTGCTGTTCGTGCACCTGCCGAGCAAGGCGCTGGCCGGTGCCATGGCGGCTCGCCTGTTTGCGGCGCAGACCTGGCTGAGCTTGGCCTGCGGCCTGCTGCTGCTTCTGCTGGAGCGGAAAATTGGGCCGCCAGAGCCCTTGGACAAGGCGCGGAGCGCTACTGTGTATGTGGCTGGCGGGATGCTGCTGGCATTCCTGATGGAGTATGCGGTGGCGCCGCGGATCGTGGCGCGGGAGAACCTGGCGCTGTGGCACAGCCTGGGCAGCGTGATGTACCTGCTGCAGTGGCTGTGCGCCACGGTGGTGCTGGCCAGGGCCAGCGCGTCGGCGCGTGCTGCTCAGCCTTGATTGCGCTTCTTGACGCTGACCTTGCGCGGTTTGGCGCGCTTGACCTGGCCACCGCGCGTGAGGCGCTGGTTGCCGAGCACACGCAGGGTGCGCACCTCGGGGCGCTGGCCGCCACGGCTGCTGTACTTCAGCACCTTGACGTCCTTCGGGCCGGGCATGCGGTCTTCGTCCGGGCCGCTGCGTTCTTTGGGTGGCATCGGCCGCCACAGCACCAGCAGTTTGCCGATGTGCTGGATCGGGGCGGCGTTCAGGTCGCCGGCCAGGGTCTGCAGCATGGCCTCGCGGGCAGCACGGTCGTCGGAGAAGACGCGGACCTTGATCAGGCCGTGGGCACCGAGGGCCTTGTCGGCCTCCAGCATGACGGCGGGTGTCAGGCCGTCGCCGCCGACCATGACCACCGGGTCCAGGTGATGGGCTTGGGCACGATGCTCCTTGCGTTGCGCCGGGGTCAGTTGTATCAGAGACATAACCGTATTATCGTTTGAATGGCCTTCCGGCCGACACAGCAGGGCACCCATGAAAGTCAAAACCAAGAGTCGCAAGGTCAACAAGGCCTGGCTCAACGACCACGTTAATGACCCCTACGTCAAGCTGGCCAAGCACGAGGGCTACCGGGCACGGGCGGCCTACAAACTCAAGGAGATCGACGAAACCCTGGGTCTGATTCGCCCCGGCCATCTGGTGCTGGACCTGGGTTCCGCACCCGGTGCCTGGAGCCAGTATGTGCGGCGCAAGCTGTCGCCGCGCACGGCGATGGGTGGTGGCGCAGCGGTGGGCGAACTCAACGGCGAAATCATTGCCCTGGACATGCTGCCGATGGAGCCGGTAGAGGGTGTGAACTTCCTGCTGGGCGACTTCCGCGAACCGGCGATGTTGGAGCTGCTGGCCACCCATCTGCGTGGTCGCCAGGCCGACGTGGTGCTGTCCGACATGGCGCCCAATCTCTCCGGCATCGAGTCCGCGGACGCAGCCCGGATCGGGAATCTGGTGGAGCTGGCAGTGGAGTTTGCCGGAAGCTACCTCAAGCCCCAGGGCGCACTGGTGGTGAAGGTGTTCCACGGCAGCGGCTACAGTCAGTTGGTAAAGCTGTTCAAGCACAGTTTTGCGGTGGTCAAGCCGATCAAGCCCAAGGCATCGCGTGACAAATCTTCGGAGACCTTTCTGGTCGGCATCGGCCCGAAGCCACTGCAAGCCGCGGCACCAACGCCGACGCCGGCAGCGCCTTGAGGTGTTGCGTACTGTCACAAAAAGCCTGCAAGCCCTTGACCTGTATGGGGCCGAAAGCTCCGGAAAGCCGGTTTCCACACCTTGAAACGCCTAAAATGGCACCAAGCTATGCAGTGTTCTCTCCCACCTGCGCCGACTGGAGTCTCGCTTGAATAATCAGTGGTTTTCAAAAATTGCCGTCTGGCTGGTGATCGCCCTTGTGCTGTTCACCGTGTTCAAGCAGTTCG
>JANMKM010000239.1:0-7664 GCA_031372035.1 Rhodoferax sp.
ATCCCGCTACAGCCGCAGAGCTGAGTGCCCCATTGGGCTGTTTTCGCTAATGTGCCTGATCCGTCAGAGGAACCAGACCCCGTCAACGGCCAGCGGACCAGGCCGCCAAAATTTGGCGGTGCTCGGGGATGTTGTTCAGGAAGCCGTGGCGCAGCTCCGGGTCGCTGATGGTTGCGGCCTTGCTGGGCAGGTTCTCGTGGGCCTCGGCGAGCATGGCGGCGGCGCGGGGGTCGGCGGCGCGCTGCAGCACCTGGTAGCAGGTCAGCCGGATCAGGCGCGGGGCTTCGGCACCTTCCAGGCTGCCGCCGTTGCCGAGGTCCGTCAGCACACTTTCCATGGCTACCAAGGCCCCGGCCAGGTCGCCCTGGGCCATGCGCACCCGTGCCAGGCCGGCGGCGGCGTCGAAGTGCCTGGGGTTGTTGATGTCCAGCGCCACGGTGTAGGCCCGCTCGAAGGCTTCGCTGGCCGAAGCGTGGCGGCCCAGTGCCAGCTCGGCCGTGCCCAGCGAGCACAGCGACAGCACTTCGCTTTGCGGGTCCTGCACCGCAACCGCTATGTCCAGTGCGACGCGGGCATGGGCCAGGGCCTGGGCATCGTTGCCCTCGTGCAGCGCCAGCAAGGAGAGGTTGTTGAGCAGGTAGGGCTCCGAGGCCCGGTTGCCCATGGCGCGGATCAGCCGCAGGCCTTCGTCCAGGCATTGGTGGGCATGGGCATGCTGGCCCAGGTTCAGCCAGGACAGGCCCAGGTTGCCCAGGGTCACGGCTTCTGCCCGGCGGTTGCCCAGATCCCGGTCGATGATCAGAGTCTGCTGGTCGGCTTCCAGATTTGCCATCTGGTCGTCCTGGATGCCGGCCACGATCGACAGCGCATTGAGAAACAGGGCCTCGATATGGCGCAGGCCCAGCGAGCGGGCATCCACCAGGCCACTCTGGGCCAGGGCCTTGCCGGTCACGAACTGGCCTAGCATGTTCAATGCGCCGGCCAGCCGGTGCTGGGCCCGTAGCCGCAGGGCTGCGTCGTTGACGCGTTCGGCCAGCTCCAGCGCCTTGCGGGCGGCACACTCCTGGGTTCGGAAGTCACCGGTGCGCATCGCAATGTCGCTGCGCCGCCAGGCGGCCTCGGCCCGGCGTCGGTCGTCGTCCATGGCATCGGCCAGCTGCAGCAGGGCGTCGATGTCGGCGCGCTGCTCGATCCGCTTGCCTGCCAGGTCCAGCGTGCGCTCGCGGATGTTGAGCAGCCGCCAGCGCAGCAGCGGGTCGTCCTGCGTCGGGCTCTGGTTCAGGATCGCCAGGGCCTGGGCCACGTAGCCCAGGGCCGCCTCCTGCGCATACCGCGCCTTGGCATGTTCGGCGGCACGGGCGAAGTATTCGCAGGCGCTGGCGGTGTCGCCAGCCTGCAGGTAGTGCTCGGCAGTGGCGCCCAGGAAGTCGCTGGCACGGGCGCCGGTCAACCCGGCCAGCCACGCCGCGGCCCTGGCATGCAGCTCGCGCCGGTTGCGCCGCAGCAGGGTTTCATAGGTGACCTGGTGCAGGATCTGGTGCCGGAACACGTACTCGCGCATGTCGTCCAGGCTGGCAGCCTGCTGCGCCAGCACCAGCTCGCGCTGCGCCAGTGCCGGCAGGGTTTCGGGCGCCTGCGCATCGAGCGCAGCCAGGGCCTCGTCCCAGAAAATCAGGCCGATGACACTGGCCTGTTGCAGGGTCAGGCGCTCACGTGCCGGCAGGCCATCGAGCCGGGCCTGCAACACGCCGGTGAGCGTGGTTGGTACCCGGGTCGCCAGCAGTTTCTCCGGGTGCACGCTCCAGCGCTCGGTGCTGATCGCGATCGCGCCTTCGTCCACCAGCATCTTGACCAGTTCCTCCATGTAGAACGGGTTACCTTCGGCGCCACCGGTGATCAGCTCGCGCAGCGCCGCCGGAATCTCGGGCAATTTCTTGAGCAACTCGTTGGCCAGCAGCCGGCTGGAGCTCTTGTCCAGCGGGCGCAGATCAATGCGCTGGTTCAGGTCGGTGCTGCTGCTCCAGTCCGGACGCCGCTCGAACAGGGTGGGCCGGGTCAGGCCGACGGCCAGCATCGGCACATCGCGGTTCACTTCGCCCAGGTAGCTCACAAAGTCGAGCGAGGCGTCGTCAGCCCAATGCAGGTCATCAAGCAGCATCATCACCGGCGCATCCTCCTTTGCGGCCACCCGGCGGAACATCTGTGCCGCAGCGTGAAAGCCGCGGTTGCGGATCTGCCGGGCGTCGTCGCGAATGCCCTTGATGTGCTTGCTCTCGGAAAAGTCGAGCCCGATGAGATGCCCCAGCAGGTGCGCATGGCCCTGGGCGATGTCCTCGCCATCGTCGGCCATGAACAGCGGTGCGATGCCGGACTCCAGCTTCAGGCGGGCAGCATCCATGCTGTCGCTGTCGGAGATCTGGAAGCGCCAGGCCAGGATGTCGCGCAGCAGGCCGTAGGGCTGGTCCTTGGTGTGCGGATTGGCACGGCCCTTGAAGATGACAAAGCGCTCGGGCCGGGCCTCCGACCAGTCTTCAAATTCATACAGCAACCGGCTCTTGCCGATTCCGGCTTCGGCCACGATGCTGATGACGGCGAGCCGGCGATCGGCATAGAGCCGCAGGAAGGCCTGCTGCAGCTGCTCGAACTCGGTATCGCGGCCGACCATGCGGGTCTCCACACCTTCGATGCCGCGGGTGCTCAGGCGAAAGGCCCGGGGCTTGGCGCGTTGCACCAGGTAGCTGACCACGGGCTCGTTCAGGCCCTTGACCTGGATCGGTGGCTGGACTTCGACATCGAAGACGCCGCGCACATGGCGGTAGGTGTCATGGCTGATGCGCAAGCCACCGGCCGGTGCGCTCTGTTCCATCCGGGCCGCAATGTTGACCGCGATGCCACGTACCGTGCCCTCGGCATCGACGCCGCCACCCAGCAGCACGTGGCCGGTGTGGATGCCGAGCCGGATCTGCAGACCCAGGATGCCATGCTGCATGGTCACCTCGTCCACCATCTGCCGGGACTCTGCCAGCAGCGCCAGACCGGCGCGCACGGCACGTTCCGGATCGTCCTCGTTGGCGGTGTCGGCACCGAACACGGCCAGCAGGCTGTCACCAGCGAACTGCAGCACCCGGCCGCCATGGGCTTCGACGATGCCGCGGTAACGCGCCAGTGCGCCGTCAAACAGGGCGTGGATGTCTTCCGGGTCGAGGCGCCGGCTCAGGGCCGTGGAGTCGACCACGTCCAGGAACAGCACCGTTGCCAGTTTGAGAGTCTGGTCCGGCGGCGTGGCGGGGGCCGGGGGCGGCACCGCGTTGACGGCCTCCAGTTTGCTGCGCAGCAGGCTCAGCGCCGTATCCACCACGGCATCCCCGAGCAGTGATCGCTGCATTTCCAGCGCCTGGATTGCGCTTTCCAACTGTTTCTGGTCCTCGGACATGGTGGCTAGGATAACAACTCACAACGCCTGCCGGCGGCTTTCGCCGGGCTGCCGATGCGATACTTTGGCCAATATGCGTGACACTCCCGGCCCCGGACTATTCCCACGTGGGAGCCCCAGTGAGTCATGACGACAGTCTGGCGCGGCTATCGCGCCGTGACATGGAAGCCATCCTGGCTGTCACGCGGGCCCTGGCGGCACCGTATGACCTGCCGACGATGCTGGGCGAAGTCAGTGCGGCAGCGCGCCGGGTGCTGCATGCCGAGCGCAGCTCAGTCTGGCTGTATGACCCGGTGCAGAACGAACTGGTGCTGCAATTCGGTACCGACCTGCAGCATGTGCGCATTCCGGCCAGCCGCGGCCTGCTGGGCGCCTGCATCCACGACCGCAAGCCGATCAATGTGCCTGACTGCTATGCCGATCCGCGCTTTGACCAGAGCATCGACCGCCTGACCGGCTTTCACACCCGCTGCAGCCTGACGCTGCCGCTGATCGACCATAACGGCGAACTGGTCGGTGCCATGCAGATCCTGAATAAGCAACGCGGTGTCTTCGAGGCCACGGACGTGGCCCTGGCGCAGGCGCTGGCGGCGCAATGTGCCGTAGCCCTGACCCGTGTGCGCATGACCGAGACCATGCTGGAGGGCAAGCGGCTGCAACAGGAGCTGGAGCTGGCCCGGGTGGTGCAGATGAGCACGCTGCCGTCGATCATGCCCACGGTCGAGGGCTATGACGTGTTCGGCAGCTTCAGGCCGGCCAACCTCACCGGTGGCGACACCTTCGATCTGGCTGCGATTGACCAGGGGCTGCTGGTGATGCTGGGCGACGCCACCGGGCACGGCATTGCGCCAGCGCTGGACGTGACCCAGATGCATGCCATGCTGCGAATGGCGTTTCGCATGGGGGCGGATCTGGAGACGGCGCTGATCGAGGTCAACAACCAACTGGCCGAGACATTGCCCGATGACCGCTTCATCACCGCCTTTGTCGGCGTTCTGGACATCGGGCTGCACCGGCTGCGGTTTCACAGTGCCGGCCAGGCACCGTTGCTGTTCTTCGCCGCCGCCAGCGGCAGTTGCACCTGGCTCGGGCCTACCAGTTTCCCCCTGGCCGCCATGCCGCTGCGTGCGCTGCGGCCGGCCGTCACCCTGGAAATGCAACCTGGCGACATCTTCGTGCTGTTGTCCGACGGCATCTACGAGTACCACAACGCACAGGGCGAGCAGTTCGGCACGCAGCGGGTTGGGGAACTGATCATGGCGCACCGGGACCAGCCGGTGGCAGCCTTGTCGGCACTTTTGCTGGACGCGGTCACGGCACATGCCGCGGGCGCACCGCAGGCCGACGACATCACGGTGGTGCTGGTCAAGCGCAGGGCGGTCAGCGCCAGCGTGGAGCGCGCGTTCGAACGCCGCATCGACGTGCTGCCGGACATTTTCGGCTTCACCGCGGCCTTCGCCGCGACCCATGGCATTGCCGCGACGGTGCTGCAGGCGGTCGACTTCACCATCGAAGAGTTGTTCACGAATATGGTGAAATACAGCACGATGAGCCGCGCTGCGGTGCAGATTGCGTTGACATCGATTGCCGCAGGCATGGAAGTCAGTCTTGTGGACCATGATGTCGACCGGTTTGATGTGACGGCGGCGCCCGATGTCGATATCCACCAACCGGTGGAACAGCGTAGCCCGGGCGGCCTGGGCCTGCACCTGATCCGGCGCATGGTAGACGCCATTGAGTACCGCTACGACCCGGACCTGCGGCAGAGCCACACCATATTTCGCAAGTCGGCGCAGCCGTGAGCTGCGCCTGCTGCACGTGCCAACGGGAAAAGGGGAACGCATGCTGACACTTGGATTGGGGTCCACGGGCGAGGTGCAACTGGTGGGCAGTCTTGACGCCGCCCAGGCCGGAGCGGCGCAGTCGTATCTGGATGGTCTGCATGGCGCGGTCACGCTGGACTGCAGCCAGCTGGATTACATCTCCAGCGCCGGCCTGGGGGTGCTGCTCAAGACCCACAAGCGGCTGTTGGCAGGTTCCGGCAAATTGCGCCTGGTGGCGGTCAACAGCCATTTGCGCGATATCTTCAAGTATTCCGGCTTCGACCAGATTTTCGAGATCGCGGCTGCCCAAGCCTAGCCGCTCGCTCATCCGATAGATCCATCGCAGGCGCCGCCTGGGATACTGCCTGTCCATGCTCTCACCGCTGATCCCACCCATTGGCCTGCTCCCGGTGCTGCTGTTTCTGCTGGCGCTGGTGTATTTCGACAGCTACAAGCTGACCAAGCTCAGCAGCGTTGTCGGGGCACTGGTTGCTGGCGGCATGGTGGCCGGTATCAGCTTCTTTGCCAACGGCGCCTTGATGAAGCTGCTGCATCTGGACCTGCACCGCGACGCCTACTGGGTCGCTCCGGTGGTGGAGGAGAGTCTCAAGGCGGCGGTGATGGTTTTTCTGTTCCGCAGCCACCGCATCGGCTTTCTGGTGGACGGCGCGATCATGGGCTTTGCCGTCGGCGCCGGATTCGCCGTGGTGGAAAATTTCTACTACCTGCTGAACACGCCGGGCGCCAACATGGCGGTCTGGGTGGTGCGCGGCTTCGGCACGGCTTTCATGCACGGTGCGGTCACGGCCACGTTTGCGGTGCTGTTGCTGGTGATCTCGGAGACCCGCGAGGGCCAGTCGCCGCTGGCGTTCCTGCCGGGGCTGCTGGTGGCGGTGGGGATCCACGCCCTGTTCAACCACTTCTTTGTCTCGCCCATCGTCACCACGGCCGTGACCCTGCTGGTGCTGCCGATCATGCTGTACGAGGTCTTCATCCGCAGCGAAAAGCGGCTGGGCCGCTGGTTGGGGACGGGTTTCGATGCTGACGCCGAGATGCTGGGCCTGCTGAACTCGGGCGGTCTGTCGAACTCGCCGCTGGGCCAGTACCTGCATACCCTGCAGGGCCGCTTCAAGGGCCCGATCGTGGCCGACATCCTGTGCTATGTGCGCCTGCACACCGAGCTGGCCCTGCGTGCCAAGGGGCTGCTGCTGATGCGCGAGAACGGCTTCGAGGTCGCTGTGGATGACGCCACCCGGGCCAAGTTCCTGGAACTGCAGTATCTGGCCAAGAGCATCGGAGCCACCGGCCTGATGGCCATCCAGCCCGTGCTTCACACCAGCCGCAAGGACCTGTGGCAGCTCTACATGCTGGACGAGCAGCTCTGATGGGCAAGCGGCCCCTGTGCCGCGGACCAGCCGCGGCACAGTCCGCGGCACGATTCCCACGGGTTTACCCGGCCCTGTGCTAGGAACCCGCCTCTAGACGTTGATAGTGGCCCGTGCACTTTCCGGTTTTCCTGCAAAATAGCACGATCGTTCGTTTTATTCGGTAGCACCCGAGCCCATGTCCGTTTCCACCTTTCAGCCCAAATCGTCCCGCGCCGCGCAAAAAGGTCAGCAGACCAAGGCGGTGATCGTCGATGCCGCGCTGTCGCTGGCATCCCATATCGGCCTGGAGGGCTTGAGCATTGGTGCCCTGGCGGAGGTGACGCAGATGAGCAAGTCGGGCGTGTTTGCCCACTTCGGCTCGCGCGAGGAATTGCAGATTTCCGTGGTGCTCGAGTACCACCACCGGTTCGAGGCCGAAGTGTTCCTGCCCGCCATGCGCGTGCCACGTGGCCTGCCACGGCTGCGGGCCCTGTTTCACAACTGGATGAAGCGGACCTCGGTCGAAATTGACTCGGGCTGCATCTACATCAGCGGCGCGGTCGAATTTGACGACCGTCCAGGCCCGGTGCGAGACGCCCTGGCAAGTTCCGTGCGTACCTGGCTCGGTGCCATGCGCCGGGCCGTGATCCAGGCCCGCAGCGAGGGGCATCTGCTGGCCAGCGTGGTCGAGGACCAACTGCTGTTCGAGATCCATGGCCTGATCCTGGCATTGCACTACGAAGCCCGGTTCCTGCAGGCTCCGGGTTCGCTGGAGCGCGCCATCCGCGGCTTCGACAACATCCTGGCCCCCTACATCGCCACCGAGGGCGCGGCGCCGAAGAAGACCCGGCGCGCCTGAGCCGTTCAACCGTTTCAAGGAGTCAACACCATGCCCAGCTATACCCCGCCCTTGCGCGACATGCAGTTTGTGATGCACGAAGTGCTCGACGTCACGGCCCAGCTCAGCGCCATGCCGCGTTACGCCGACGTGGACGCGGCCACCATCGACGCCGTGCTGGAGGAGGCCGGAAAGTTCGCCGC
>JANMKM010000257.1:0-24672 GCA_031372035.1 Rhodoferax sp.
GCCGAATGCGGTTCGTTGTCGATCAGGCTCATTTCGCCGATGTAGTCACCCGGCTTCAAGGTGGCCAGAATGACCTCGCGCGACTTGCGGTCCGTCACCAGCACCCGGGCCCGCCCGGCCAGGATGATGAACAGCGAATCCGACTTCTTGCCCTGCGCCACGATCAACTCGCCGCGCTTGAAGCGCTGCTTGTCAACAGCATCGGCCAAAGACTCGGTCTGCGCTGGCGTCAACATGGCAAACAGCGGTACCCGCCGGATCAGGTCAAGATTGCTCAACATCGACATCGATTGGTACCTCTTTGCAATGCGCTGCTTCTTACAATAACGTCCACTCGCTCACCCGCACAGCGGATAAACCCATAGCTGCAAGCCGGCTGACAACCATTGATACTTCGCGCATCGCCCCGAACTGTACACGGCGAATCGCAGCTTCCCCAAAGGTCTTTTTCGATGACAACCCACAAGCATGCCAAGGTTCTGATTCTAGGTTCCGGCCCCGCCGGCTACACCGCGGCCGTCTATGCCGCACGTGCCAACCTCCAGCCAATGCTGGTGACCGGCATTGCCCAGGGCGGGCAACTGATGACCACGACCGACGTCGACAACTGGCCGGCGGACGTGCACGGGGTCCAGGGCCCGGACTTGATGCAACGCTTCCTGGAACATGCCGAACGCTTCAAGACCGAAGTGGTGTTTGACCACATCAACAAGGTCGAACTGGGCCAGAGGCCGTTCGTACTCAAGGGCGACAGCTTCGAGTACACCTGCGACAGCCTGATCATCGCCACCGGGGCGTCGGCAAAATACCTGGGACTGCCCTCGGAGACCAGCTTCATGGGACGGGGTGTCTCCGGCTGCGCCACCTGTGACGGCTTCTTTTACCGGGACCAGGTCTGCTGTGTGGTCGGCGGTGGCAACACCGCCGTGGAGGAGGCACTGTACCTGTCCAACATCGCCAGCAAGGTCTATCTGGTGCACCGGCGCGACAAGTTCAAGGCTGAGGCGATTCTGGTGGACAAGCTGATGGACAAGGTCGCCGTCGGCAAGATCGAACTGCGGACCTTCATGACCCTGGACGAGGTGCTGGGCGACGCCAGTGGCGTGACCGGCGTGCGCCTGCGCAGCACCGGGGACGGTGGCACTGAGGACCTGACGCTCAAGGGCTGCTTCATTGCCATCGGCCATGCCCCGAATACCGAAATCTTCCAGGGCCAACTGGCGATGGAGGGCGGCTATCTGGTGACGCAGTCCGGGCTCAAAGGCTTTGCCACCATGACCAGCGTCCCCGGGGTGTTCGCGGCCGGCGACGTGCAGGACCACGTCTACCGCCAGGCCATCACCAGCGCTGGCACCGGATGCATGGCCGCGCTGGACGCGCAACGCTTCCTGGAACAGAGCTGACTCCGCAACAGCGGCATGGTCGCGAACTGCTGCGGCGCAACGACTGCGCATCGACCTTTAAATTCGTTATAATTCAAGGCTTTACTGAAATTTCCCCGACTGGGGAGTCGTCAGTAGATGAATGTACCGCCACTGCAAGATGTGGCGAGGTGCGGCGAAAGCTGTTAACGACCCGCCCAAGCACCGGACGCGCCCTTGGCCCGTCTGGCGCGAAGCTGGAGTCAACGTGGTGGCAGCAAGCCACCCGAATATCTGGAGTGTCCACATGGCACGCGTATGTGAAGTCACGGGCAAGGGCCCGATGGTCGGGAACAATGTTTCCCATGCCAACAACAAGACCAAGCGCCGGTTCCTGCCGAACCTGCAATACCGTCGATTCTGGGTCGAGACCGAAAACCGCTGGGTTCGCCTGCGTGTTTCCGGCGCCGCTTTGCGGCTCATCGACAAGAACGGCATTGACGCAGTGCTCGCAGACTTGCGCGCTCGCGGCCAGGCTTAAATATTGAACTTGGGGGCTGGCCAAGCGCCATATCCTCAGCTGAAAGGAACACCATGGCAACCAAAGGCGGACGCGAAAAGATCAAGCTGGAGTCCACAGCGGGCACCGGCCACTTCTACACCACCAACAAGAACAAGAAAACAATGCCGGAGAAGATGCTGATCAAGAAATTTGATCCCAAGGCTCGCAAGCATGTCGACTACAAGGAGACCAAGCTGAAGTAATTCAGACTGGACTAGCAAAAAACCCGCCGCGGCGGGTTTTTTGTTGTCTGCCGGCGCGCAGGCCTCAGGCGTGGGCGGCGCGCAGCTTCATGGAGAACTCGCGCAAGGCAGCGATGCCACTTTCCTCTGCACGGTGACACCAGGTCTGCAAGTCCAGCGCCAATTGCTCGCGCGACTGCGAGGTGTTGAGCCAGAACTGGCGCAGTTCCTCGCGCATGGTCACCATCTTGTCTAGCGCCGGATGGGCAGCACGGGCCCGCGCCAACTGCGGCTGGGCCGTCACCGGCACCCGGTCCGCGTCGCGATGCAGCCAGGGTTTGGCTGCTTCCAGCACCGAGACATCCGCGTGGCGAGCCTTGAGCGCGGCAATTTCGGCCTTGCAGGCACGCCGCAGGTCCTTGGCGTAGCCAGCCATCATCTCGTACCGATTGGCAATCAGGGCCTCCAGGGTCTTCTGGTCGGCAACCGGCTTGATCGAGCCAAGCTGCAGCTTCGGGGGCGTTTTCTTGACCCGCGCCAGGCCCACCTTCTCCATCAGGCTGATGTAAACCCAGCCGACGTCAAACTCATAGGGCTTGACAGAGAATTTCGCCGACGTGGGATACGTGTGGTGATTGTTGTGCAGTTCTTCGCCGCCAATCAACACGCCCCAGGGCACGATGTTGGTGCTGGCGTCTGGCGCCTCGAAATTGCGATAGCCCCAGTAGTGACCGATACCGTTGATCACGCCGGCAGCTGTAACCGGGATCCACGCCATCTGCACCGCCCAAACCGCCAGCCCGGCAGCTCCGAACAGAGCCAGGTCGATGATCATCATCAGGCCCACGCCTTGCCAGCTGTAACGGGTGTAGAGATTGCGCTCGATCCAGTCATTGGGGCAACCCTGGCTGTACTTTGCCAAGGTTTCCATATTGCGTGACTCAGCCCGGTACAGTTCCGCGCCCTGCCAGAATACTTTCTTGATGCCATGGGCCACAGGGCTGTGCGGATCGTCAACGGTCTCGCACTTGGCGTGGTGCTTGCGGTGGATCGACACCCACTCCTTGGTCACCTGGCCGGTACCCAGCCAGAGCCACAGGCGGAAAAAGTGTGCGGGGATCGGATGCAGGTCCATCGCCCGGTGCGCCTGGTGGCGGTGCAGGTAGATGGTGACGCTTGCAATCGTAATGTGAGTGGTCGCCAACGTGTACAGCACGATTTGCCACCACGAAAGGCTCCAGGCCCCGTGCGACAGCCATTCAAGCGCAGCGTTCAAGGGGGCCCAATCAGGAAGGAACATGGTATTGAAGTCTCAACGGAATGGAATAGTTGTAATCGCGGCATCGCGCCGCCGGGGACGGTTGCAATTTTACGAGTTTTGCCGAATCGTGACTACAAATAAATAATTTCCGCCAAAATTCGCCAAAATTACACTAACTTATCATTTCTTCTGCCAAATAGCCGCAAAAAAACCATCTGTAGAATGCAAATGGGGCCAAAGACGCAAATATCCAGGGCTGTCGTCACGGTCCGTAGTCAGAAAACTGGCACCCTCCACTTTCAAATCTGACAGGATCGGGGTTACAGCCAGTTGATCCACATCATCATGGGCCGCTGTGAACGCCCGCGCCACCGCTTCATTTTCCTGTTCCAGCAAGCTGCAGGTGGCATACACCAGCCGGCCACCCGGCTTGAGCAGTCGAACTGCGCTTTCCAGGATAGCCGTTTGCTTCGCCACCAATTCGGCCACCGACTCAGGACTCTGGCGCCATTTCAGATCGGGGTTGCGCCGCAAAGTCCCCAGGCCGGAACACGGTGCATCCACCAGCACCCGGTCAATCTTGCCGGCCAGGCGCTTGATGCGGTCATCGCGCTCATGCGCAATCGCCACCGGATGCACGTTCGACAAGCCACTGCGCGCCAAACGCGGCTTGAGCGCGTCCAGACGGTGCGCCGAGGTGTCAAAGGCATACAGGCGGCCGGTACTGCGCATGGAAGCACCCAGCGCCAACGTCTTGCCACCTGCGCCAGCACAGAAATCCACCACCATCTCGCCGCGTCCGGCGTCCAGCAACAATGCCAGCAACTGCGAGCCCTCGTCCTGGACCTCGACCGCGCCGCGGGTGAAGGCCTCCAGCTTGTTGACCGGTGGTTTGCCCTGGACCCGCAGGCCCCAGGGTGAATAGGGTGTGGCCGTCGCTTTGATGCCGGCCTTCGCCAATTCCTTCTGAATGTCGGCACGTTTGGCCAGAAGGGTGTTGACGCGCAGGTCCAGGCCTGCCGGCCGCAGCAGGCTTTCCGCCAAGGGCCAGAACTGGTCCTGCAACTGTTGCTTCAAGGGTGTCACCAGCCACTCGGGCAGGTTGTGCCGATGTCGCTCGAGCAGATCCGCGGTCCGAACCTTGTCGCACTGGTCCAGCCAGTTCTTTTCCTGATCAGACAGGGCACTCTTCAGGAAGTCACGCGCACTGACAGCCGGCATGCCCGGATTCAAGGCCGCACGCTCATCCTGACTGTGGGCAAAGCCCAGAATCGCCAGCCGCCGCTCCTTGGCGCCACTGCCCGACGGCGCGAAATGGTCGAACAGCAATTTCTTGCGCAGGACCATGTAAACCGTTTCGGCCAGGGTTGAGCGCTCGCGCGGCCCCAGCGCGCGGTGGTTGCGAAAGTAACGGGATACGATGGCGTCGGCCGGGTGGTCGAATTTGAGCGTCAACGCTACAAGTTCGGAACAGGCGTCGAGCAGGGCTTTGGGATGCATGTCGGCGAATTGTCCCATGCACCTGTCAGCGGCCCATTGACAATTGACACCAGAATCCATGATGAACCACGCCCTGCCACCACTGATTCCCACCCCACCCGGCCGGTACCGGCACTATAAGGGCGGACTCTACGAAGTCCTGGACACGGTGCGCCACAGTGAAAGCCTGGAGTCCATGACGCTGTACCGCGCGCTCTACGGCGAACAGGGCCTGTGGGTAAGACCCAGCGCCATGTTCAATGGCACTGTCGATGTCGCCGGCTGCCCGCAGCCCAGGTTCAGCCGGGTCTCAGACGCCGGCCTGTGAGGCCAGCAGCGCTGCAATGGCACGCGGGTAGATCAGGTGTTCCTGCGTCAGCACCCGCGCTGCCAGAGCGGCAGCATCGTCGCCTGGCAACACCGGCACGGCAGCCTGGGCCAGGATCGGGCCGTGGTCCAGTTCCGCCGTCACCAGATGTACGGTGGCGCCTGCCAATCGGCACCCAGCATCCAGCGCACGCTGGTGGGTGTGCAGTCCGGCGAACGCGGGCAGCAGGGACGGATGGATATTGGTCAGGCGCCCGCTATAGCGCTGGACAAAGGTGTCACCCAGAATGCGCATGAAACCGGCCAGTACCACCAGCGTCGGCGTGAACGGGTCGATCGCCGCCGCCAGGGCGGCATCAAAATCCTCCCGCTGGGCATAGACCTTGTGGTCCACCACAATGCAGGCGATACCCTGGGTACGGGCAAATTCCAGCCCGCCGGCCGACGCACGATTGCTGATGACGGCCACCACCCGTGCCCTCAGGCGCTGCTGCCAGGCATCGCGCTGCGCCGCGTGGACAATGGCAGCCATGTTGGAGCCGCCGCCAGAGATCAGAATCACGATGTTCTTCATGGGTGCAGAATTATGAACGTTCCTTCCCAGGCGACCGGAGCGCTAGCGCCGCTGACAGCAGAACAGGCACGGGTGCTTGGGACCCTGATGGAGAAGGCGCGCACGGTACCCGACAGCTATCCGTTGACGCTCAACACCTTGCTGCTGGGCTGCAACCAGAAGACCAGCCGCGAACCATACATGGAGATGGACGAGTCTCAGGCGCAGGATGCGCTCGACACCTTGCTGGCCATGGACCTGGTGCGCCTGGCCAGCGGCGGGCGCACGGCACGCTATGAGCACAACTTCCAGCGCCGGGTCGGCGTGCCCGAGCAATCGGCCGTTTTGCTCGGGGTGCTGATGCTGCGCGGCGCCCAGACCGCCGCCGAACTGCGTCTGAACAGTGAGCGCTGGTACCGATTTGCCGATGTGTCATCCGTACAAGGCTTCCTGGAGGAACTCGCAGCCCGGGCCGAGGATCGGGGTGGGCCATTGACAACGCTGCTGCCCCGCGCCCCCGGCGCACGCGAGCCGCGCTGGACCCAGTTGCTCACGCCCAGGACTTCCGCGTCCGCCATCCCGCAGCCGCGGTCGCTGGGTTCGGCCGGGCTCGAACAGCGGGTCGGCGTGCTCGAGGATGATCTGGCCACGCTGCGCGCAACCGTGCTACAACTGTGCGTCGAGCTTGGCATGTCACCACCCGGACAGAAATAAGCGAACGACCGTGCTAAAAATGCGGCCTTGACGGACCGACCAGCCGACATCCGCAGATCGGCATTTTGGAGACACCCTATGGATCTGGCCTTTACCCCCGAAGAGCAGAAGTTTCGCGAAGACATCCGTGCCTGGGTCCACGCAAACCTGCCAAAAGACATCTCGCACAAGGTACACAACGCCTTGCACCTGACGCGTGAGGACCATCAGCACTGGGCCCGCATCCTGGGCAAGAAGGGCTGGCTGGGCCACGGCTGGTCCACGCGCTTTGGCGGCCCGGGCTGGAACTCGGTACAAAAGCACCTGTTCGAGGAGGAATGTGCGCTGGCCGGCGCGCCGCGGGTTATCCCGTTCGGCCCGGTGATGGTGGCGCCCGTGATCATGGCATTCGGCAACCAGGAACAGCAGGCGCGCTTCCTCCCCGGCATCGCCAGTGGCGAGGTGTGGTGGAGCCAGGGCTACAGCGAGCCGGGCTCGGGCTCGGACCTGGCATCGGTCAAGACCAAGGCAGAACGCCGCGGTGACAAGTACATCGTCAACGGCCAGAAAACCTGGACCACGCTGGGCCAATATGGCGAATGGATCTTCTGCCTGGTCCGAACCAGCAACGAAGGCAAGCCGCAAACCGGCATCAGTTTTCTGCTGATCGACATGAAGTCTCCCGGCGTGAGCGTGCGCCCCATCGTCCTGCTCGACGGCAATCCGGAAGTCAACGAGGTCTGGTTTGACAATGTGGAAGTGCCGGCGGAAAACCTGATCGGCGAAGAGAACAAGGGCTGGACCTACGCCAAGCATCTGCTCAGCCATGAGCGCACCAACATCGCCGATGTCAACCGTGCCAAGCGCGAACTCGAACGCCTCAAGCGCATCGCCCGGGCCGAGAACGTCTACACCGACACCCGGTTCCGGGACGAGATCGCCAAGCTCGAGGTCGAGGTCGTGGCGCTGGAGATGATGGTGCTGCGGGTGCTGGCTGCGGAAAAGTCGGGCAAGCAGTCGCTCGACATCGCCGGCCTGCTCAAGATCCGCGGCAGCGAGATCCAGCAGCGCTACAGCGAGTTGATGATGCTCGCGGCCGGCCCCTATGCCTTGCCGCTGATCCACGAGGCGATGGAAGCCGGCTGGCAAGGTGATCAGGTAGGTGCCGCGCATTGCGCGCCACTGGCGTCCACCTACTTCAACATGCGCAAGACCACCATCTATGGCGGCAGCAACGAAGTGCAGCGCAATATCGTGGCCCAGACCGTACTGGGCTGATCCAGTGCGAACCAGGCAAGCAGTCCCGCCGCCGCAGCTGCGGCTTCATTTCAGACAAAGAGCAGGAACGAATCATGGACTTTGACTTCAGCGACGACCAGCAACACTTGCGCGATGCCGTCAACAAATGGGTGGAGAAGGCCTACGCCTTCGAGCGCCGCCGCGCCATTGAAAAGTCGGGCGGATTTTCCAGCGAAGCCTGGTCCGAACTCGCGGGCCTGGGCCTGTGTGGCCTGTATGTCCCGGAGACGCACGATGGCATGGGCATGGGTCCGGTTGAAGGCATGGTGGTGATGGAAGAGCTGGGCCGTGGCCTGGTGCTGGAGCCATTGGCGCAGGCGTTGATCGCGGGTGGTGTACTGGCCAGCTATGCGCCGGCACCGCTGCAAGGCGCCTGGTTGCCGCGCATCGCCTCCGGCGAGGCTCTGGTGGTGCTGGCGCAGCAGGAGCGAGCGGCGCGCTATCGGCTCGACGTCTGCGCCTCCCAGGCGACGCAGTCGGCAGCCGGATGGGCCATCGATGCCAGCAAGAGCATCGTGCCGGCCGGCGACAAGGCCGACGCCTTCCTGGTGCCGGCCATGACTGACGGGCGCATGGCGCTGTTCCTGGTGGAGCGCGGTACGGCTGGCGTCAGCACGCGGGGCTATGGCACCCAGGACGGTGGCCGCGCCGCCGAACTGGTTTGTACCCAGGCTGCCGCCAGCCTGGTCACGCTCGATGGGCAGACAGCGCTGGAGCATGCTGTGGATGTCGGCATTGCCGCACTGTGCGCCGAGGCCATCGGCGTGATGGACCGCACGCTGTCCATCACCACGGAGTACATGCATACGCGCAAGCAGTTTGGCGTGGCCATCAGCACATTCCAGGCACTGCGGCACCGGGCTGCCGATGTCAAGATGCAACTGGAACTGGCACGCTCCATGAGCTACTACGCCTCGCTCAAACTCAATGCGCCCGCGCCCGAGCGCCGCGCCGCCATGGCCCGGGCCAAGTACCAGCTGGGTGTTTCAATGCGCTTTGTCGGCCAGCAGTGCGTGCAACTGCATGGCGGCATCGGCGTCACCGACGAGTACATCGTCAGCCACTACTTCAAGCGGCTGACCCAGATGGAAATGAGTTTCGGCGACACCCTGCACCACCTGGGTGAGGTGTCCAGCCGGATGCAGGACACGGCCGGAGTGTTTGCCTGAGCCCGACGCCGGCCAGAGCCGCCGGCACGGTGATAATTCGACGCCGGGGCGGATGCAGCCCCCGGGTGGCGCACATCACAATGGCGCCAGAACAAGAACAGCACTTGGAGACACCGATGAATGCACGCCGTCATTTCCTGGCCCTGGGCCTGGCCACCTGTGCCGCGCTGGGCGCCCTGCTGCCGCTGGGTGCCAGCGCGCAGAGCGAACCGCCGATCGTGTTCGTACATGGCAACGGCGACAGTGCCGCCCTATGGATGACCACGCTGTGGCGCTTCGAATCCAATGGCTGGCCACGCAACCGCCTGCACGCGATCGAGATGCCCTACCCGTCGGCGCGCGATGACGACAGCGTCGCCCAGCCGGGTCGCAGTTCCACCGCCGAACACATGGCCTACCTCAAGAGCGAGGTCGAAAAGGTTCTGAAGAACACGGGCGCCGCCCAGGTGGTGCTGTTTGCCAATTCGCGCGGCGGCAATGCGGTGCGCAACTACATCCAGAATGGCGGTGGCGACAAGACGGTGAGCCATGCCATCCTGGGCGGCACACCCAACCATGGCGTCTGGGCCACCAAGGGGTTCCGCGAGGGCAACGAATTCTCCGGAACCGGGCCATTCCTGACAGCGCTGAACGCCCCCAAGAACGCGGCCGGTGACGAGGTGACCGGGCCGGTCAAGTGGCTCACCATCAGTTCGGACAACAATGACAAGTTCGCACAACCGGATGGCGTATGGATCGGCGCCAAAGGCACGCCAACCAACGTGACCTATGCCGGCCCGCAACTCAGAGGTGCCTTGAACCGTGTGGCCGCCGGCATCGATCATCGGGAAACCTCGTATTCACCGGAGGCCTTTGTCGCTGCCTACGAGTTTCTGACCGGCAAGATGCCGACCAACACCCAGATCATGATCGAGCCCCGGATCGTGCTCTCCGGCAACATCACCGGCATGGGCGTGGATTCACTGGACCCGAAGTCCGGCAACACCTTCAACAACCTGCCGCTGGTGGGGGCTGAACTGAACGTGTACGAGACCAACGAGATCAACGGCCGGCGCGTGGGCGATGCGGTGCACACCCGCAAGATCGGCGCCGACGGCCGCTGGGGCCCGCTGGTCACCAAAGGCAGCCCGAGTTACGAGTTCGAGATCACCGCGCCGGGCTATGCCACGACCCACATCTACCGCAGCTTCTTCCCCCGCTCCAGCGACATCGTGAACCTGCGTCCGGAACGGATTGCGGAGGCCGACAAGGATGCCAAGTCGATCACGATCTTCACCCGGCCCCGCGGCTACTTTGATGCCCGGCGCGACAAGATGTCCTTCGACGGCCAGAGCCCGCCACCGGGTGTGCCGCCGGAAGGTGCTGGGGTGTCCAGCTCCAAGATCAAGGCAGCGTCCTATGACAGCCGGGTGGTCAAGGCAGATTTCAACGGTGAGAAGCTGCTGGGTCGCACGCGCAACGCCGGTGACAACCGGGTCGTGGTGCTGGAACTGACCAACTGACGCCGGGCCAGGTCCTCATGCCAGCAGGCGCGAGGACTTGGGCACGTGGGCCATCAGGAACTCCATCTGGTCTGCCAGGATGCGGCGGTTGCGCAGGATAAAGTCTTCCCACAGGCTGGGTACGTAGGGCGCATACAGCAGCGGCATGTTGGCTTGCTCCGGCGTGCGGTTGCTCTTGCGGTGGTTGCAGGCCCGGCAGGCCGTGACCACGTTCATCCACTTGTCGATGCCGCTCTGGGCAAAGGGGATGATGTGCTCGCGCGTCAGGTCTTCCTCGGCAAACAGGTCACCACAGTAAGCGCAGACATTGCGGTCCCGGGCGAACAGCTTGGTATTGGTCAGGCTGGGCTTGAGGTGGAACGGATTGATACTGGGCACGCCCTTGGTGCCGATGATGCTGTTGACCGTGATGATGGACTGCTGGCCCGTGATGGCGTTGTGCCCGCCATGAAACACGGCCACCTCGCCGCCGGATTCCCAGCGCACCTCAGCCGCCGCGTAGTGGATCACCGCCTGCTCCAGCGAGATCCACGATTGCGGCAGGCCCTGGGCCGACAGCTTCAAGACTTTCAAGACACGCCTCCTGCAACAGATCAACGCAGCACCGAAACGCCCCAACATACCCGCCATGCGCCGCGCCTGCATGGCGCCGCGTCCGGCTCATTCACAATATACCCTGTTTTCAAGTCCCGCCGGCTTCCAGGGCCGAGGCCCCAAGCTCCCGACGCTATCAAAATGATACCAAGCCCATGAAGGTGTTCCGTGGTTTCCAGCATCCCGGCGTGGCCACGGCCTGCGCACTGACGATCGGCAACTTCGACGGCGTGCACCGCGGCCACCAGGCCATGCTGGCCCTGCTCGGCGCCGAGGCGCGCCAGCGTGGGGTCCCCGGTTGCGTACTGAGCTTCGAACCCCATCCGCGCGACTACTTTGCCGCCCTGCAGCAGCGCGCGGGGCTGGCGCCGGCGCGCATCGGCACGGTCCGTGACAAGCTTGCTGACCTGGCGCAATGTGGTGTGGACCAGGTGGTGGTGCTGCCGTTCAACGCGGCACTGGCCAATCTCTCACCCCAGGCGTTCATCGACGAGGTACTGGTGCAAGGCCTGGGTGCGCGATACGTGCTGGTTGGCGACGACTTCCGCTTTGGCGCCAGGCGCGCCGGTGACTATGCCCTGCTCGACAGCGCTGGCGCCACCCGGGGCTTCGATGTTGCGCGCATGAACAGCTATGAGGTGCATGGGCTGCGCGTTTCCAGCTCGGCGGTGCGCCGGGCCCTGACTGAGGGCCGGATGGCAGACGCCGCGGCATTGCTGGGCCGCAACTACCAGATCTCGGGCCACGTGGTGCACGGCCGCAAGCTCGGACGCGAACTGGGCTTTGCTACCCTCAATCTGCGCTTCTCGCACTGGAATCCGGCCGCCAGCGGCATCTTCGCGGTCCTGGTACACGGTCTGGGTGATACGCCGCTGCCGGGTGTGGCCAACCTGGGTGTGCGCCCCTCCCTCGACCGCCGTGATGTCAACCGTGGCCGGGTGCTGCTGGAAACCTATTGTCTGGATTGGCCCGAGGCCCTGGGTGCCGAAGGCGCCTACGGTAAAATCATCCGCGTGGAACTGCTGCACAAACTGCACGACGAACGCAAGTACGACAGCCTCGACGCCCTGAAGACGGGCATTGCCCGGGACTGTGACGCGGCACGTGCCCACTTTGCCTCGATGCACACCGAAACCCATCGGCAAACGACACGCGACCGAATTTAAATCTGCGGGCGGATGCTGGGCCCGCATGGCGCGGTCCCGCTGCCGCCCGACGGTGCCCCGGCCGAGGCCCGGGACGCCCCCCTTCCGGCCTGTCTCACCCAACCCCTGGCGTTGCCACGCGATGCCCCGTTTTGCCGATCACCATGCTTGACACCAAGACCGACTACCGCAGCACCCTGAACCTGCCCGACACCGCCTTTCCCATGCGCGGGGATCTGCCCAAGCGTGAGCCCGCTTGGGTGGCGCAATGGGAGGAGAAGGGTACCTACAAGCAACTGCGCGACGCACGCCGCGGTGCACCGAAGTTCATCCTGCACGACGGCCCACCCTATGCCAACGGCCAGATCCACATGGGCCATGCAGTCAACAAGATCCTCAAGGACATGATCGTGAAGGCGCGCCAGCTTGCCGGCTTCGACGCCCAGTACATCCCGGGCTGGGACTGCCACGGCCTGCCGATCGAGAACGCGATCGAGAAAAAATACGGCCGCAACCTGCCACGCGACGAGATGCAGGCCAAAAGCCGCGCCTTCGCCACCGAACAGATCGGCATCCAGAGGGCGGACTTCAAGCGCCTGGGGGTACTGGGCCTGTGGGACAAGCCCTACCGCACCATGGACTTCGTCAACGAGGCCGACGAAATCCGCGCTTTCAAGCGCGTGGTGGAGCGCGGCTTCGTCTACCGCGGCTTGAAGCCCGTGCACTGGTGTTTCGACTGCGGCTCCTCGCTGGCCGAATTCGAGATCGAGTACGCCGACAAGAAGTCGCAAACCCTGGACGTCGGCTTCCTGTGCGCCGAGCCGGCCAGACTGGCTGCTGCCTTTGGCCTGACGGCTCTGGCCAAGGACGCCTTTGCCGTGATCTGGACCACCACCGCCTGGACCATCCCCGCGAACCAGGCATTGAACCTGAATCCGGAGCTGGAATATGCACTGGTGGATACCGAGCGTGGCCTGCTGCTGCTGGCTGCCAGCCTGGTTGAGAAATGCCTGGCGCGCTACAAGCTGAGTGGCCAGGTACTGGCCACCACGCCGGGCAAGCGGCTGGAGCTGATCAACTTCCACCATCCGCTGGCGGCGGTAGCCACGGGTTACGACCGGCTGGCGCCGGTCTACCTGGCCGACTACGCCACCGCCGACGACGGCACCGGCCTGGTCCATTCCTCGCCGGCCTACGGCGTGGAAGACTTCAACAGCTGCGTTGCCCATGGCCTGAAGATCGACGACATCCTCAACCCGGTGCAGGGCAACGGCGCCTATGCGCCAGACTTCCCCCTGTTTGGCGGTCAGCACATCTGGAAAGCCGTACCTCTGGTGATCGAGGCGCTGCGCCAGGCCAACCGCCTGTTTGCCACCGAAGGCATCAGCCACAGCTACCCGCATTGCTGGCGCCACAAGTCCCCGGTGATCTACCGGGCCGCGGCCCAGTGGTTCATCCGCATGGACGAAGGCGACGGCGTGTTCACCAAGGACAAGGCACCCAAGACCCTGCGCCAGATGGCGCTCGACGCCATCGAGCAGACCGCGTTCTATCCCGACAACGGTCGGGCCCGCTTGCACGACATGATTGCTGGTCGACCCGACTGGTGTATCAGCCGCCAGCGCAGCTGGGGCGTGCCGCTGCCTTTCTTCATGCACAAGGACAGCGGCGAACTGCACCCACGCACCATGGAGATCCTGGACATCGCCGCCGACATGGTGGAGCAGGGCGGCATCGAGGCCTGGAGCAAGGCCACGACCGAGTCGATCCTCGGGCCCGTGGACGCGCCCCTGTACACCAAGAGCAACGACATCCTGGAAGTCTGGTTCGACTCCGGCACCACCCACACCACGGTGCTCAAGGGCTCGCACCCGGGCAGCGGGCATGAGGAGATCGACCCCGCCACGGGTAGCGGCGGCCCGGAGGCCGACCTGTACCTGGAAGGCCATGACCAGCACCGTGGCTGGTTCCACTCCTCGCTGCTGACAGCCTGCGCCATGTACGGCCGCGCGCCCTACCGCGGCCTGCTGACCCATGGCTTCACGGTCGACAGCCAGGGCCGCAAGATGAGCAAGAGCGCCGGCAACGGCGTGGATCCGCAGGAAACCTGGAAGAAGCTCGGTGCCGAAATCATCCGCCTGTGGGTGGCCGCTTCCGACTACTCGGGCGACATTGCCGGCGACGACAAGATCCTGGCGCGCGTGGTCGACACCTACCGCCGGATCCGCAACACGCTCAAGTTCCTGTTGGCCAATGTCGACGACTTCGATCCGGCCATTCACAGCGTGGCGCCGACAGAACTGCTGGAGATCGACCGCTACGCCCTGAGCCGGCTGGCGCAGTTGCAGGCCGAGGTGCTGGCGCACTATGAGGTCTACGAGTTCCACCCGGTGGTGGCGAAGCTGCAGATCTACTGCAGCGAAGACCTGGGCGCCTTCTACCTCGACATCCTGAAAGACAGGCTCTACACCACGGCCGCCGGCTCGCTGGCGCGGCGCAGCGCCCAGACCGCGCTGTGGAGCATCAGCCAGACGCTGCTGCGGCTGATGGCGCCGTTCCTCAGCTTCACCGCCGAGGAGGCGTGGGCGGTGCTCGGCGCTGCCGGCAAAACCCCCGCCGCGACGGGCAACTCGATCTTCCTGGCGACCTATGCCGAGCTGGCGCCGGCCGACAACGCCCTGCTGGCCAAGTGGAGCCGCATCCGCGAACTGCGCGACGCCGCCAACAAGACCATCGAGGAGCTGCGCGCCGCGGGCCAGGTCGGCTCTTCGCTGCAGGCCACGCTGCGCCTGGCACTGCCACCCGAGGACCATGCACTGCTGGCCACGCTGGGTGATGACCTAAAATTCGTGTTCATCGCCTCCGCTATTGATTTGCTAGCTGCTCACGCAATGGAAATAATCGCCAGCGCATCAAGCGCCACAAAATGCGAGCGCTGCTGGCACTACCGCGAAGACATTGGGGCCGATCCCGTGCACCCCACGATCTGCGGCCGCTGCGCCAGCAACCTGTTTGGCGCCGGCGAAACCCGGAGCTTTGCCTGATGGCGAGCCGCGGCGGCGCACCTGCGGGCTCGGTACTGCAATGGCTGGGCCTGGCCTTGATCATCCTGCTGGCGGATCAGTTCACCAAGGTGCTGATCGTGGGTTACTACAACCTGGGCGACAGCACCGTGGTCACCAGCTTTTTCAACATCGTGCGGGTGCACAACACCGGCGCCGCGTTCTCGATGCTGGCCGGGGCTGGTGGCTGGCAGCGCTGGTTCTTCACCGCGCTGGGCATCTTTGCCGCCGTCTTCATCCTGTGGCTGCTCAAATCCCACGCCGGGCAAAAGCTGTTCTCCCTGGCCATGGCCTGCATCCTGGGTGGCGCCATCGGCAATGTGATTGACCGCCTGCTGTACGGCCATGTCATCGACTTTCTGGACTTTCACTGGGACACCATGCACTTTGCCGCGTTCAATGTGGCTGACAGCGCCATCACCATCGGTGCCGCCTGCCTGATCGTGGACGAGCTGCTGCGCGTGCGGCGCGCGCGCTAACATCGCGGGACAAGCTCCAGGACCACTGTTGACACACCTGCTCAACCTGTTTGCAGCGATCGCACTGCTGGTGTGGGGTACGCACCTGGTGCGTACCGGGATCCTGCGGGTGTTCGGCGCCAACCTGCGCAACGTGCTGGCCAAGAGCGTCAGCAACCGGTTCACGGCCGCGGTCTCCGGCATTGGCGTCACAGCCCTGCTGCAGTCCAGTACCGCCACGGCCCTGATCGTTGCCGCTTTTGTCGGCCAGGGCCTGATGACACTGCCGTCCGCGCTGGCCGTGATGCTCGGTGCCGACGTGGGCACCAGCCTGATGGCGGTGGTGTTCTCGCGCGACCTGTCCTGGTTGTCGCCGCTGTTCATCTTTATTGGCGTGATCCTGTTCATCACCCGCCAGTCCACCAATGTGGGCCGCGTCGGCCGGGTGTTGATCGGCCTGGGCCTGATGCTGCTGGCGCTGAGCCTGGTGACCGATTCGGCCCACGTGCTGACCGCCAAGCCTGCCGTCAAGGCCATGCTGGCGTCCTTGAACAGCGACCTGCTGCTGGAGATCACCGTCGGTGCTGCCCTGTCTGTGTTGTGCTACTCCAGCCTGGCGATCGTGCTGCTGACGGCAACGCTGGCCTCCAGTGCCGTGGTGCCGCCCGAGGTGGCGCTGGGCCTGGTGCTGGGCGCCAATCTGGGCAGCGGCGCCCTGGCCGTGCTGACCACGCTGGGAGCCAGCGTGCAGACGCGCCAGGTGCCGCTGGGCAACCTGGTGTTCAAGCTGCTGGGGGTGGCGCTGGCGGCACCGCTGATCGGCCTCTGGCTGCGCCATGTGCGCCCCATCTTCGGCGATACCGCAACCTTCGTCGTGATGTTCCATCTGAGCTTCAATTTCGCCCTGGCGGTGTTGTTCATCACAGGCACCCAGCTGGTGGCGTTCTGGGTTGAGCGCTGGCTGCCCAAGCCGGAGAACACCATTGGCGGGCGCCAGCGGCACCTGGACGCGACCGCGCTGGCCACACCATCGCTGGCGATCTCCTGCGCCGTGCGCGAGGCCATGCACCAGGCCGATGTGGTCGAGACCATGCTGGTGGGCGCCCTGCGCGTGATCCGCTCTAACGACCGCAAGCTGGCGCAGGAGCTGCGCAAGATGGACGACACGGTCGACGAGCTGTACTCTGACATCAAGTACTACCTGACCAAGATTTCGCGCGAGGCCCTGGCCGAGGATGAGAGCCGGCGCTGGACCGACATCATCAGCTTCACCATCAACATGGAGCAGATCGGCGACATTGTCGAGCGCGTGCTGATCGACATCGAGGACAAGAAGATCAACCCGGGACGCGAGTTTTCGGAGGCCGGCATGGCCGAGATCTGTGAGCTGCACAACCGGCTGATCGACAACCTGCGCTTGGGCATGAGCGTGTTCCTGCACGGCAACGTGCGCGACGCACAGAGGTTGCTGGAAGAGAAGACCCGTTTTCGCGACCTGGAGCGGGAATACGCGTCCACCCATTTGAGCCGTCTTGCCGTCAAGACGGTGCAGAGCATCGAGACCAGCTCGCTGCACCTGGACCTGATCAGCGATCTCAAGCGCATCAACTCGCACATCTGCTCCATCGCCTACCCGATCCTGGACTCGGCTGGCGCTTTGGCGCCGAACCGTTTGCGCCAGGGGGTGCTGGACGAGCATTTGAAGTGATTCCCCTCCTTTTTCACTGCTGAAAATGGCTGCAAGGGCGCATGGATAAAGCACGGTGCACTTCTGAACTTGTAACAAACGGCAATTCCATTGCGGTCCGTGCGACGCGCCGCGGTGGCATGTTGATAGGCCTTTGCCTGGCCTTGCTGGGATTTTTGGCCCTGCCCAACGCGCACGGTCAAGACATTGCCGTTGCGCTTGACCCAGCGACTGCGCGCGTGGACTTGTCGCCGGTCACCGAGTTGCTGGAAGACCCGGACGGCAGCATGACCCTGGCGCAGGTACAAGGCGCAGCCAACGCCGCGCGTTTTCGTCCGGGCTCAACAAACATCGGCTTCTCCAGCGCGGCACACTGGCTGCGCTTTACGCTGCGCAGCAGGTCGACAACGCCGACCTGGTTCTGGTTCGACACCGGCCAGCGCACCCTGCAGGAAATCGACCTGTTCGCGCCCGACGCACAAGGCGTCTACCGACAGCAGTCCGCCAGCTCCACGCGCCCGTTCGCGCAGCGTCCCCTGCCCGTGGCAGACATCGTGTTTCCGGTGCTGCTGCCGCCAGCGCAGACGGTCACCATCTACCTGCGGGTTCGCTCCACTGGCTACGCGCCAATCGCCGTCACACCGCAGATATGGCAGCCCGAGGCCTACCAGGCGCGGGCGGCCAGGGAGAAGACACAGTGGACGCTATACCTGGGCATGGCAGCCGCGCTCGGGCTGTTCAACCTGCTGCTGTACCTGTCCATCCGGGACCAGAACTACCTGTACTACGTGCTATGTCTGCTTTCGGTGGTCTGGGCAGTCAGCTCGGGGCAAGGCGGTGTTGGCTCTGCCTACGAGACCTTCTGGCCCAACGCACCAGTGTTCGAGCAGACGACCTGGCTCGCGTCCGGCCTGGTGGCGGAGTACTTTGCGCTGCTGTTCATCGTGCGTTTCCTCGAGATACGCATGAATATGCCGCGCCTTTACCGGCTTCTCAACGGCTGCATGCTGTACCTGGCGGTGGTGTTCGGCGCCAATGTCGTGGCGACAGCCTTGCAGATTACAGGCCATGCCGCACTGATGCAGCAGGCGCTGATGCTGGGCGCCGTCGGATCGGCCACCCTGATGGGCGCCGGGGTCTGGGGAGTGATACGGCTGGCCTGGTCCGGAAACCGGCGGGCCCGGTTTGTTGCAGTTGCATGGCTGCCGATCGGGCTCACATCCGTGGCGCTGACCACTGTTGCCGTCAATGGCATCCTGGCCGATCCGGCGCTGATGATGTGGACCTCAGCGTTCGAACTGATTCTGATGTCGCTGGCACTGGCCGACCGCTTCAACCAGGAGAAGGAAGCCGCAGCCCTGGCCAAGACCGCCTTGGTAGAGGGTCTACAACGCTCCGAACGCGAGCTCGAACACAAGGTGGAGCAACGCACTGCGGAAGTACGTGAAGCGCTGTACTACCAAACGGCCATCAGTGAGGTGCTGCGCAGCATCAGCGCCTCACCCACCGATGTGACCCCGGTGTTCCAGGCTATTCTGGAGCGCGCCGGCCGGTTGATGGGCAACCCGATCGCAGCCGTGTTCCGCTTCGACGGCCAGCTGGTGCACATTGCGGCAAGCCACAACTGGCCGGCGGCGGCGCTGGCCGACATGCAGCGCTTCTTCCCGGCCGCGCCCAACCCCCAACTGCTCAGCGGACGGGTGATCCTGGCCCAGAAGGCGCTGAGCCAGGATGACACGCGGGCCGACCCGCTGTACGACCAGACGCTGGCTGCGGCCGGCCATTGGCGCCGCACCATGGGTGTGCCCCTGAGCAAAGACGGCGTGAGTCTGGGCGCCATCGTGCTTGCTTGGCCCGATCCAGGCAGCACACCGCACAAGCAGCTTGACTGGCTGACCACGCTGGCCGATCTGGCGGTGATCGCCATTGAAAACGTGCGCCTGATCCAGGAGATTCGGGACAAGGGACACCAGCTGGAGATTGCCAACCAGCACAAGTCGGAATTCCTGGCCAACATGTCGCACGAGTTGCGCACGCCGTTGAACGCCATCATCGGGTTCTCCGAGGTACTGCTGGAGCGCATGTTCGGCGAACTCAATGACAAACAGGCGGACTATCTCAAAGATGTTTTCGATTCGGGCAAGCACCTGCTGTCGCTGATCAACGACATCCTGGACCTGTCCAAGATCGAGGCCGGGCGCATGGAGCTGGTGCTGAGCGACTTCGACGTACCGGCCGCGCTGGCCAATGCGCTGACGCTGGTGCGCGAGCGCGCCCAGTCCCACGGCATTTCGCTGCAGCTGGAGGTCGACACCACAGTAGGCGAGATCCATGCCGACGAACGCAAGTTCAAGCAGATCATGCTCAACCTGCTGAGCAACGCGGTCAAGTTCACGCCCGAAGGCGGCAAGGTCGTGGTGCGTGCCGCGGCTGAGGCCGCAGGCATCACGGTGGCGGTGGAAGATACCGGCATCGGCATATCGCCCGAGGATCAGCTGGTGGTGTTTGACGAATTCCGGCAGGTCGGGCGCCACTACACCAACAAGCACGAAGGCACAGGCCTCGGGCTGGCATTGACCAAGCGCTTTGTTGAGCTGCATGGCGGACACTTGAGCCTGCAAAGCCTGCCCGGTGTGGGTTCCAGGTTTACATTTACCCTGCCGAGCCAAAGTTGAGCGAACCGGCCCCGCTCACGGAGAATTGCGCGGCGCCCTGCGTGGAGGTCACCCAATGCACACCATCCTGATCGTCGAGGACAACGAGAAGAACATGAAGCTGGCCCGCGACATCCTGCAGGCCAAAGGCTACACCACGCTGGAAGCCGAGAACGGCGAAGATGGCGTGCGCCTGGCCCTGGCCCACAAGCCCGACCTGGTGTTGATGGACATACAGCTGCCCGACATCAATGGCATTGAGGCCTTCACCCGGATCCGTGCCAACCCCGACACGGCCACGGTTCCGGTGGTGGCCTTCACCGCTTCGGTGACAGCGGGCGACCGCAACCGCATCAACGACGCCGGCTTCAGCGGCTTCATCAGCAAGCCGATCAGTCTCAAGCCGTTTGTGGAGACGATACAGCGCATTCTGGAAGGCAAGACCGGATGAACTTGCCGGCCGATGCCATTCCGGTCGCACCGGTCGCCACTGCGGTGCCAGCCAGGATCCTGGTGGTGGACGACACGCCGGCCAACGTCAAGCTGCTGGTGGACGTGCTTGGCGCCAAGGGCTATGCCATGTCGGCCGCCGTCAACGGCGAAGACGCCTTGACCCACATTGCGCGGGACATGCCCGATCTGGTGCTGCTGGACGTGATGATGCCAGGCATGTCGGGCTATGAGGTCTGCGCCCGGTTGCGGGCCGACCCGGAAACGAGGTTGCTGCCGGTGGTGTTGTGCACCTCACTCGACCCGCAGCAGGAGCGCATCAAGGGCATCGAGGCCGGCGCCGACGATTTTTTGTCCAAGCCGATCAACCGGCCGGAACTGCTGGCCCGGGTCAAGTCGCTGCTGCGCATCAAGAAGCTGCAGGACGAAGTCCGGGCCCAGGCGCAGGAGATCGCGCTGTGGAACCGCACGCTGGAGCAGCGGGTGCAGGAGCAGGTGGGGCAGATCGAGCGCCTGGGGCGGCTCAAGCGCTTTTTCTCCAGCCAATTGGCCGATGCCATCGTGGCCGGCGGCGAGGACATGCTGCGCACCCATCGCCGGGAAATCAGCGTGGTGTTCATCGACCTGCGCGGTTTCACGGCCTTTGCCGAACACGCCGAGCCGGAGGAGGTGATGGAGATGCTGCACGCCTTCCATGCCAGCATGGGGCAGATCGTCATGGACCACGGCGGCACGCTGGAGCGCTTCGCCGGCGACGCCGTGATGGTGTTCTTCAACGATCCGGTATTGATGGAGAACCACGCCGAACAGGCGTTGCGCATGGCACAGGCGATGCAGGACCGGTTCGCGCCCATGCACAGCGCCTGGAGCCAGCGCGGCTACGAACTGGGCCTGGGCTGTGGCGTGGCGCAGGGCTACGCCACGCTGGGCCAGATCGGCTTCGAGGGCCGCTGGGACTACGCGGCGATCGGCAATGTGACCAACCTCGCGGCACGGCTGTGTGCCCACGCCGAGAGTGGCCAGGTGCTGGTGGACCGCAAGATCATGGCTCGCGTCGGCGCGCTGATGCAGGCAACGCCGGTTGGTCCGTTGACGCTCAAGGGCTTCACGCAACCGGTACCGGCATTCCTGCTCACCGGGCTACAACCACCGACCAGCTAGCAAAGGTGCAATCGTCCATGTGCAGAAACATCAAGACCCTGTTCAATTTCGAGCCGCCCGTGACCGAACTCGAGGTGCGCGCAGCCGCTCTGCAGTTCGTGCGCAAGCTCAGCGGCTTCGCCGTGCCATCCAAGGCGAATGAAGCCGCTTTCAACAGCGCCGTAGACGCGGTGACCGCTACCTCTGGCGCACTGCTGCAGTCGCTGCAGACTACGGCCGCGCCAAAGAACCGCGAGGACGAAGCTGCCAAGGCCCGAGCGCGTTCGGCGCTGCGCTTTGGTGGCTGAACGTCAACCCCGCCGACGCACCGCAGGGGGTTGGCAACCCTGGCCCCTGGCTCATCCCGGCGCCAGCCCCAGCGCCTCCACCAGAATCAGTGCGGCCTCGGGCGTAAACATGTCGCCTTCCAGCATCTCGACCAGTTCCAGCTGCGGCAACAGGGCAAAGGCTTGCACCTCACCGTCCTGGTTGTGCGGCTCCAGTCCCTCGGGCACCTGACACCGGTACCAGACAATCTCTTCCAACAGATAACCCATGCCGCCCATGCCATGGCCGGCCTCCCGCGTCGGGCGGCTCTGGCTGATACGCCCGCCCAGCCGCAGCTCCTGCACCTGCTGCAGTTTCAGGCCAGCCTCTTCCCAGGTCTCACGCTCCAGCGCCCGCTCCAGGGTGTCGAAAGCGCTGATCATGCCCCCCATCAGCGTGTCCCACTGGCCCGGATCATTGGCCTTGCTGAGCGAGCGCTGCTGCACCCAGACCTGCTGCCCTGCGCCCGGCGGGCCGACCAGCCCCACCAGGTGCACGGCGTAGGTGCTGATGGCCAGCGGCCGTACCGCGGCACGTTCGATGCTGGCCAGCTTCTGGCCCGTGTCGCCATACACCGCCAACGCTTCGCCGCGCCAGGCGCCGGCCATATGGGCACTGCGCAGGGACAGCCCCAGGGCGGTCAGGATGGCTTGCAGGTCACCCCGCAGGACCCAGGCCGGCTCCCCGGAATGCTCTTGTTTCAGCAGCGTTCCGTGCTTTATCCATAAGGCTTCCAGCCCGATTCTCTTGAACAAATCGGGCTCCACCGCGCCGATCTGGTGCTCCTGGCCGGCAATCTGGGCCAGCAACGGGACGCGCGGCCGCAGGGGCGGGCGCTGGCTGCTGGCACGCAGCGCCTCCAGCCAGGTGGCGTTCACACGCAAGGCAGTCATCGCAAAACGCGCCCCGAGCAGGTTGCGCGCAATGCAGGGGACATCACCCCGGGCACCATGGCATCACAGTGTCAGGATGGTGCAACCCGTGGTCTTGCGCGCCTCCAGGTCACGGTGTGCCTGCTGCACCTGCTCGAGCGGGTAGCGCTGGTCGATACGGATCTGTACCGCGCCGCTTTGGACCACGGCAAACAGATCGTCCGCCATCTCCTGCGTGGTCTCGCGCGTGGCGATGTGGGTGAACAGGGTCTGGCGCGTCAGGTACAGGCTGCCCTTGGCTGCCAGCATGCCGGGTGGAAACGCCGGCACCGGACCCGAGGCATTACCAAAGCAGGCCATCAGGCCGAAGGGCTGCAGACAGTCCAACGACTTGTCAAAGGTGTCCTTGCCCACCGAGTCGTACACCACCTTCACGCCCCGACCGCCCGTGATTTCCTTGACCCGGGCGGCGAAATCCTCGGTGGCGTAGTTGATGGCATGCGCCGCGCCGTGCTGCAGCGCCAGGGCACACTTGGCGTCCGATCCGGCAGTGCCGATCAGCTGGTAGCCCAGCGCTTTGGCCCATTGGCAGGCAATCAGGCCCACGCCGCCCGCGGCAGCATGGAACAGCACATGGTCGCCGGCCTGCAGCTGGTGGAAGGCCCGCGTGCGTTTCAGCAGGTACTGCACCGTGAGACCCTTGAGCATCATGGCGGCGCCGGTCTCGAACGAGATCGCGTCCGGCAGCTTGCACACCGTCTTGGCCGGCATCAGGCGCAGCTCGCTGTAGCTGCCCGGCGGGTTGCTGGCATAGGCGGCGCGGTCGCCGGCTTTCAGGTGGGTCACGCCTTCGCCCACGGCTTCAACCAAGCCTGAGGCCTCCATGCCCAGCTGCAGCGGCATGGGGAAGGGGTACAGACCGCTGCGCTGGTAGACATCGATGTAATTCAAGCCTACGGCCTTGTGCCGGATGCGGATCTGTCCCGGCCCAGGTTCGCCCACCATCACGGTGGTCAGCCTGAGTTCTTCCGGCCCGCCGGCTTGTGTGATCTGTATGGCTCTGGATGCGGTCTCGCTCATGGTTGTGGTTCCTCAAATGGTATTGCCAGCCCCGGTGGCCGAAACCCGCCATGGTGCCATGAAACCGGTTGCGCCGCCTGCGCGACATGTCCTGTCCAGGTCCGTTAGCATGGTGGCCCTGCTCTCAAAGACCCGGACCGTCCATGTTGCATCCCAGCGCCCGTGCCCTGCTTGACCTGGTAGCCGCCTCCGGCCTGCCGCCGACCCACACCCTGACGCCATCGGAGGCGCGGCGCTACTACCGTGAGCGGCGCAGCTACACCCAACCAGCGCCCCCCGAGGTGGCGCTGGTGCAAGACCTGCAAGCCCCCGGGCCGCGCGGCAACATTCCACTTCGGTTATACCGGCCCGCCGTTTCGGCAGCGCAGGCGCAGTTGCCAGTGCTGGTGTACTACCACGGCGGTGGCTGGGTGATCGGCGACCTGGACACCCACGATGTGCTGTGCCGGCAGCTGGCCAACGGTTCGGGCTGCGCCGTGGTGGCAGTTGACTACGCGCTCGGCCCGGAACAGCGTTTCCCCGCCGCGGTGGATGACAGCCTGGCCGCCACCTACTGGGTGGCGCGCAACGCCGCGTCGCTGGGCCTGGACGCGACCCGGCTGGCAGTCGGTGGCGACAGTGCCGGTGGCAATCTGGCGGCCGTGGTGTCACTGGCCGCGCGCGATGCCGGCGACCTGGCCATCGCCTTCCAGCTGCTGATCTACCCGGCCACCGACGGCCGGCGTGGCGCACCTTCGCACACCAGCAATGGCCAGGGCTACCTGCTCACAGCCGAGACCATCAGCTACTTCCACGACCACTACATCAGCGACCCG
>JANMKM010000258.1:0-3989 GCA_031372035.1 Rhodoferax sp.
GAGTCATACCGCAACTTGAAGGAGTTTGTCTATGGGTACTTGTTTCGCCGGGCTGGACTGGGCCAGCCAAGCCCACGCGGTGTGTGTGATTGACGAGCACGGCAGCGTTTGCGAGCGATTCGAGGTCGCTCACGACGCCACCGGCCTGGCCGATCTGTGCCGGCGCCTGCGTCACTGGCACAGCCCCACCATTGCCATCGAGCGCCACTCGGGCATAGTGGTCGACACCTTGGTGGAGGCAGGCTTCACGGTCGTGCCCATCCACCCCAACGCCGTCAAGGCCACCCGACCGCGCTACCGCAGCCATGGCGCCAAGAGCGACGCATCGGACGCCTACCTGCTGGCCGACTTGCTGCGTACCGACGGCCACCGCTTTAAGCCTCTGGCCGCGCAAAGCGACGAGATTCGCGCCTTGCGTGCCCTGGTGCGCGGGCGCGACGATCTGGTGGCCACCCGCGTACAGTTGGCCAACCAGCTGCGCAGCCTGCTGGAGTCGTTCTGGCCGGGAGCTGCTGTCGTCTTTGCCGAGGTGGATTCGCCCATCGCTTTGGACTTCATCGAGCGCTACCCCACGCCAGAGACGGCCTCGCGGCTGGGACCCAAACGCATGGCCGCCTTCTGCGCCCAGCACGCCTACAGCGGACGTCGCAGCGCCGAGGAGCTTCTGGCGCGGTTGCGTGAAGCACCCAAGCCTGTGTGTGCCGAACTTGAGATGGAGGCCAAGGGTGAGCTTGCTCGCTGTCTGGCCCGCACTCTGACTCGCCTGGTCGAGCAGATTCGGCTCATGAGCAGTCGCATCGAGCATCACATCGCATCCCTGGAGGACGGCCGCATCCTGATGAGCTTCCCGCGTGCCGGGCGCATCTGCGCCGCACAGATCCTGGCCGAACTGGGATGCGTACGCGAGCGCTTTGACAGCGTCGAGCGGCTGGCCGCAGAAGCCGGCGTGACGCCAGTCACTTATGCCTCGGGGAAATCGAAGTCGGTCACGTTTCGATGGGCCTGCAACCACCGACTGCGTGCAGCCATCACCTGTTTGGCTGACAACTCGCGCCATGCGAATGCCTGGGCCGCCGACGTCTACGCCAAAGCCAGGGCGCGCGGCTGCGACCATCCACACGCCACGCGCATCCTCGCTCGGGCCTGGTTGCGCGTGATTTGGCGCGCCTGGAAGGACCGCAAACCCTACGACCCCGCCTTGCACGCAGGTGCCCAATTGCTGAGCAAACCAGCCGGGGGTTGACACAGGATGTCTCATTTCTCGCCCTCCAAAACCGCGGTTGCCTGCCGCACCAACTCACCCGCCGCGTCCGGCCGATCGCAGGCAATGACGCGGCGCTCGGACATGCCACGCAGCCAGGTGAGCTGGCGCTTGGCCAACTGGCGGGTGGCGAAGATGCCGCGGTTGCGCAGTTCGCTCAGTGGCGCCGTGCCCTCCAACACATCCCAGGCCTGGCGGTAGCCGACGCAGCGCATGGAGGGCATGGCAGCAGTCAGGCCGCCACGTGCGCGCAAGGCCCGCAGCTCGTCCAGCAGGCCGGCAGCCAGCATCGCGTCAAAGCGTTCGGCAATGCGTGCGTGGAGCCAGGCCCGGTCCTGCGGCTCCAGGGAAAAAACGGCCACGGAGCGCATGGAATCATCACGGACAGCTTCTGTTTTTGTAGCATGCCAGGCGGACAGCGGTTGCCCGGTCTGCTCCAGCACTTCGAGTGCGCGGCCAATGCGCTGCGCGTCCATGGGTTGCAGCCGCGCCGCGGTGGCGGGGTCGTGCGTGGCCAGGCGCGCGTGCATCGCGGGCCAGCCCAGGGCCTGCGCTTGCGCTGCCACACGGGCTCGCACGGTGGGGTCGGTGGCCGGCATCGGGTCCAACCCTTCGAACAGGGCGCGGTAGTAGAGCATGGTGCCGCCCACCAGCAGCGCCAGCCGGGCGCGGGCGTTGATGGTGGCTATCAAGGCAGCGGCATTGGCGGCAAATTCGGCCGCGTTGTAGCTCTGCGTCGGCTCACGGATGTCGATCAGGTGGTGCGGCACGGCGGCACGTTCGGCTGCGCTGGGCTTGGCGGTGCCGATGTCCATGCCGCGGTAGACCAGGGCCGAATCGACGCTGATGATCTCGGCGTCAAAACGCCGCGCCAGGGCCATCGCCGCAGCGGTCTTGCCGGCGGCGGTAGGCCCGGCAATCGCGATGCAGCGCGGCGGCGCGCCTTCAGGCCCTGGCCGGTTCACCATGGCGTTGCACCCCGGTCCAGGCAATGGCAGCAATGCACACGCTCCAGAACCAGACCGCGTTGGTCAGCGGAAACACGCTGCCGTCCAGATTGCGTCCCAGCCAGCCACCGACCGCAAAGGCCACCAGCATCATCAGGAACCCGTTCATGGCCGAGGCCGCACCGGCTGCCTGCGGGAATGGGCCGACGGCGCCGCTCTGGCTGCAGGGCTGGTGCACGCCGTGCGCCAGCATCACCAGGTAGAACGGCAGCATGATGGCCCAGCCGTTTTGCAACCCGGCCAGGGCGAGCACACCCATCAGCGTGCCGCCCGTGAGCGTCACCGCCGCGGCCAGTGCCACGGAGCGGCGCACGCCAAAGCGCCGTATCAACCGGCGGCTGACCAGGGTGCCGAGGATGAAGACAAACGACATCGAGAACATCACCAGGCCATAGCGCGTCTTGCTCAGACCCAGCACCTGGATGAAGATGAATGAGCTGGATGCCAGAAACGTGAACAGCATGCCGTAGGACGCCGCAGACAGGGCCGAGAACGCCTGGAAGGTGGGATGGCGCAGGATCTGCCACCAGGTGCGCAACAGCGTTGTGGCCTCCAGTGCGCGCGGGTTGTATTGCGGCGCGGTTTCGACGAAGCGCATGGCCACCAGCGCCAGGGCCGCCACGCCAAACAGGGCCAGCGCCAGCAGTGCGGCGCGCCAGTCGAACAGCTCACTCAGCAGGCCGCCCAGTGGCGCGCACAGGCAGGCGATCACGCCCAGGCCGGTGAGGCCGCGCGACATCATGCGCGCGCCTTCCAGCGGCGCATACAGGTCCCGCACCACGGCGCGGGCGCACATCACGGCTGCACCCATGGCTGCACCCTGCAGGGTGCGGCAGGCGATCAGCAGTTCCATGCTGGGCGCCAGGGCGCTGGCCACGGCCGCCAGGGCATAGGCGCCCAGCCCGGCCAGCAGCACAGGGCGGCGGCCAAAGCGGTCCGACAGCGGGCCCCAGATCAGCTGCGAGATGCCGAAGGCCAGCAGCAGCGCGGTCAGTGTCAGCTGGGCTTGCGACACCGGGGCGCCAAAGCCCGCGGTCAGCGCCGGCAGCGCCGGCAGATACAGGTCGGTGGTGACGGGCTGGATGCCCAGCAGCAGCGAGAGCACCAGCACAACGGTGGTGGTCGACATCGGCGCGGGGGCCGATGCGGCAGTGGTGGCAGGCGCAGACATCCGGGGGAGGGTAGCAGTAAACTGGCCCGGCCGACCCAGAGTGGCCGGCGCCAACAACGATAACGGAGACACCCATGAAAACCTGCAACCGAATAGCCGGTGCCGTGCTGCTGTGCGCCAGCGCCACCGCGCTGGCCCAGGCCCCGCAGCTGCCACCGCCCGACGCCGTCACGCTCGATCGCCTGGGCTACATGAGCACCTTCCCGCCCACCGACGCCCAGCGGGTGGATCTGACGAATTCCTACAAGTACCCACAGCTGCGCTGGGCCACGCAGCACCTGCGCGAACTGGTGCCTACCCGCAATATCCGCCATGGACAGGCGCCGGTCTCGGCCCTGCCACCAGCGCCCAAGCCGATTGGCGCGTTTGCCTTTGACGACGACAAGGGCAACCGCATCACGGTTGATGACTGGCTCAAGCAGACCTACACCGACGCCTTCGTGTTGCTGCACAAGGGCCGGGTGGTGTATGAGCGCTACGAAAACCAGATGAAGGCCAGCACGCCGCACCTGCTGTTCTCGGTCACCAAGTCCTTCACTGGTCTCATGGC
>JANMKM010000276.1:0-9102 GCA_031372035.1 Rhodoferax sp.
CGTCGCGCGTCATCTTGCCCAGCTCGTCGCTGTTGGCCGGCACGGCGTCAAAGCCACGGTCCTCAACGAATGCCTGGAACTCGGCGGTCTTCTGGATCTTCAGGAGCTCATCCGAGTAGCGCTTGACCACCGCGGCGGGCATGTCGGCCGGGCCATACATGGCGAACCAGGCCACGAACTCGAAGCCAGGGTAGATTTCGTTCATCGCCGGCGCGTTGCTGATCACCTTGTGGCGGGTCTTGCCGCTGGTGCCGAGCACCTTGATGGACCCCTGCTTCCAGAGCGGCACCGCATTGCTGATGACTTCGAAGCTGAAGTCGATGTGGCCGCCCATCAGGTCCTGCATCACGGGCGCGGAACCCTTGTAGTTGACCTGGTTGAATGTGACTCCGGCAACCTGTGCAAGCATGTTGATGGTCATCTCGGTGCCTGTGCCAACGCCCGCGGAGCCGGCAGACACCTTGCCCGGCGATGCCTTGGCAAGCGCGACGAGTTCCTGCACGGAGTTGATAGGCGACTTGGGCCCGACCGTCAGCCCGTACGGAAAGCCTGCCAGTCCACCGAGCGGGGTGAAGCCCTTGATAGTGTCGTAAGGCAGCTTGCCCAGGTGCGGGGCAATCGCCTGGATGGTGTTGGCGCTGATGACGATGGTGTAACCGTCGGCCGGCGATTTCGACGCCTTTTCCAGCGCTATCTGCCCGGCCGCGCCGAGCACGTTCTCCACAACCACTGTTTGTCCCAGGCCCGCCTGCAACTGCTTAGCCACCTGACGCGCCAGTGCATCCGTCGGGCCACCTGCGCTGAATGGAACGATCAGCTTGACCGGTTGGGCGGCAGGGAACTGCTGCGACAGGGCAAGGCCGGGGGTTAGCGCGAGGGCGAACGCGGCGGTGGCGAGAATGCGTCTGTGCAACATGCCGATGTCTCCTTGTGAGCAGGCATGGTCGCCGACTGGCGCGGCGCTGACAATTGACTTTTTGCAGCGGCAGTTGAATGCAATTCAAGCGCTGTGTGGCGAGTCTGCGGGCACTCACGCATACAGCTTTTCGATGACCTCGGCGTACTTTTTCTCAATGCTGGATCGCTTGACTTTCATCGTCGCCGTGACTTCGCCGTCGTCATGGTCCAGTTCCTTGGTCAGCAGATGGAATTTGCGCACCTGCTGCACCTGCGGCATGCGCGCGTTCACCCCGTCGATCTCCTGCTGGATGAGCGCCAGTACCTGCGGCAGCTCGGCCAGGCTCTTGTAGTTGGTGTACGGGATGCTCGACTCCTCAGCCCATTTGCCAACGCTCTCGGGGTCGATCTGCACCAGCGCGGATACGAAGCGCCGCCGGTCCGCAATGATGATGGCTTCCTTGATGTAGGCGGAGACGCGCAGCGCGTTCTCCAGCTCGCTGGGCGTAATGTTCTTGCCGCCGGCGGTGATCATGATGTCCTTCTTGCGGTCGACGATGCGCAGCTCATCGCCGACGGGTCCGCGTTCCAGGCGGCCGATGTCACCAGTGTGCAGCCAGCCCTCGCTGTCGACGGCATCGGCGGTGGCGGCGGGCGCGTTGTAGTAGCCCTGAAAGACGACGTCGCCGCGCAGCAGGATCTCGCCGTCGTCGGCCAGCTTCATCTCGATACCGGGGAAGGGCGCGCCTACCGAGCCCACCGGCGACTCGTCGCTCGGCTGCAGGCTGCTGGCGCCCGATGCTTCGGTCAGGCCGTAGGCTTCGCGCACCGACAGGCCCAGCGTCTTGAAGAACTTCAGGATGTCCGGCGAGATCGGCGCGCTGCCGGACACGGCGATGCGGCACTGTCGCAGGCCGACGTAGTTGAGCAGTGCCCGAAGCACCAGCAGGTGCCACAGCCAACCCTGGGCCCGTTGCAGCAGCGTCCACCTGTGGCGCGGCAGGTGCGCGAAGCCGCCGAGCTGGCCCATGGCCATGCGGTACAGGCGCAACCTCAGCCCGCCGCTCTCGCGCATGCGGATCTCGATGGCCGAGTGGAACTTCTCCCAGATGCGAGGCACCGCCAGGAAGATCTGCGGCGCGATCTCGCACAGGTCTTCCTGCACCGTACGGATGCTCTCGGCGAAGTTCACAACGGCGCCGGTCGTCAGCGGCACCTGCACGGCGAACATCTGCTCTGCCATATGGCACAGCGGCAGGTACGAGACCACCTGGTCGTGCGGCGTCGCGTGCAGCACGCCGTTCAGGCCTTCCCCGGCGCGGCACAGACCCCGCCACGACAGCATCGCCGCCTTTGGACGCCCGGTAGAGCCGGAAGTGAAGACAACAAGCCCGGTATCGTCCATGCGTTGCCGGGCCAGATAGTCGCCGATGGCCTCGGGTCTCTGCGTCGCTGCACGCGCGCCCAGTGCGGACACCTCACTGAACTCCAGGATGCCCGTGCGGTCGTAGTGACGCAGGCCCTTGGGGTCGATCACCACGATCCAGCGCAGGTTCGGCAGGCGCGTGCGCACCTCCAGCACCTTGTCGAGCTGCTCCTGGTCTTCGCAGACGATGAATGGGGCGTCGCACAGCGTCAGCAGGTATTCCACCTCCGGCCCCGGCGATGTCGGGTACACACCAGCCGGCACGCCCTGCACCAGCCCGACGCCCATCTGCACAAAAACCCATTCCTTGCGGTTCTCGCTGAGGATGGCGACGTGCTCGCCGCGCTGCAGTCCGAGTTCGACCAGGCCCATCCCGAAGTTCGCCGATTCCGTGGCGTAGCCCGACCATGTCACCGGCTTCCAGATGCCCATGTCCTTCTGGCGCAGCGCGACTTCGTTGGCCCGCACGCGCGCCCAATGGAACAGGCGCTGTGGCAGCGTCAAGTCGCGCAGTTCGGACGCCACATTGCTCACTGGACTTCCCTCCGCGCTACGCGCTGCGGGGCTATGAGCCTTGGGAGCGGCCCGGCGGCTCATGAAAGCCAGCGCTTGCGGCGCTTGTAGTGCTTCACGTCCCGAAAGCTCAACTGGCCTTCGTCGGCCGCGTTGCGTCCCAGGTAGAAGCGCTGGACGTCGGCGTCGGCGCGCAACGTCTCGCTGCTGCCATTGAGCACGATGCGCCCGTTCTCCATGATGTAGCCATAGTCGGCGGTTTCCAGCGCCAGCCGCGCGTTCTGCTCCACGATCAGCATTGCCACCTTCTGTTCCGTATTGATGCGACGGATGATCTCGAAGATGTCGGCCACGACCAGCGGCGCAAGTCCCAGCGAGGGCTCGTCCAGCAGCATCAATCGCGGCCGGCCGACCAGGGCGCGGCCGATTGCCAGCATTTGCTGCTCGCCGCCGGAGAGGTAGCCCGCCAGCTGCTTGCGGCGCTGCGCCAGCCGCGGGAAATAGCCAAATGCAAGTTCCAGGTCCGGCGGCTCGCCACCACGACCCTTGAGGGCGGCGGTCGCCACCTTCAGGTTCTCTTCGACTGTGAGGTCCTCGAACACGTGCCGGCCCTCGCGCACATGCGCCATGCCCGAGCGCGCCAGTTGGTGCGCGGCGCGCGTGCCTATGTCCTCGCCGAAAAACCTGAGGTGCCCCGCGGCCACACGGCCGTTCTCCATCGGCAGGATGCCCGAAGCCGCTTTCAGCACGGTGGTCTTGCCGGCTCCGTTGGAGCCCAGCAGGGCCACCACCTTGCCGGCAGGCACCTCGATGGACAGGCCGCGCAGCGCCTGGATGCTGTGGTGGTAGACGACCTCGAGGTTCTCTATCGCCAAGGCGCTCGGCGCCAGTGGCGATTTCTCGCGCGGTGCGACTGCGTTGGTCAGACCCTGATCCATCCGCTGGCCGGCTCCATCCGCTTGGACGCGGGGTCATAGCTGTAGACCCGGCCCGACTTGATCTGGTGTGAGCTCAGGTCAGCCAGCAGGCCGGTAAGGCCGCCGGTATCCCATTCCTTCATCGACTCCAGCGCAGCCTTCATGTTGGGCATTGTCAGTTTCTTGTTCGCCTTGATGCAGCGCTCGGCCACTTCGCAGAAGATCATGCCAGTCAGCCACGAGTGGATATAGAACACCGAGATCGAATCCTGCTGCGGCCTGACCTTGGCGACGACCTCGCGCATGGTCGTCATCATCTTCGACTCGGTGTCGTAGCCGTAGCGATAGGGCATCACGCCCGTGAGCGACTCGCCGTTCTTGGCCAGCGCTTCATACATGATGCGGTCCAGCCCGTAGGTTGTAGACATGACCTGCGCGTTGAGACCGGCCTCGCGCATCTGCCGCACGAATTCCGGCACCGGATTCATGATGTAGCCCTGGAAGATCACGATGTCCGGCCGCGAGCGGCGCAGCTTGGCGACCTCCGACGTTACGTCCACGCCGGTGGGCTTGGTGACGATTTCCAGCACGACGGGCAGCCCCAGCTTCGCCGCGCGCGCCTTCGAATGCGGGATCGCTTCGTTGCCGAACTCCTGGTCGGAGTGGACCAGCGCGATCTTCGGCTTCTCGCTGCCCTTGGAGACACGGCCGATATATTCCATCAGGATCTCGTGCGTTGCGCCGAACGTGGGCCCCGACAGGAAGTGGTGCGGATAGGCGTTCTGGTCCAGCAGCGCTTCCGATGACGAGAAGCCCCCAGTCATGACCGTACCGGTGGCGAGCACGTCGCGCGCCACAGCTTTGGACAGCGGCGTTCCATCGAGGAATATGAAGGACGGCTTGTCCGAAGCGATCATCTTCTTGACTACAGCCACGCCCTGATCGACCTTGTAGGCGCTGTCCTCGCCCACGTAGCGGATCTTGTGGCCCAGGATGCCGCCGTTCTGGTTGCGCCAGTTGATGTAGTCGCCCATGGCGTTGTTGCTGGCAACGCCGGCAAAAGACATGAAGCCGGTCATCGGGTGCGCGGCGCCGATCACGATGTCGGCTTTCGCCTGGGCGAAGGCGGGGCGCCATGTTCCCACGCCCAGCGCGGCGGCGGCGCTTGCGGCCTTCAAGACTAGTCTGCGGTTTTGTGTCATGGATGCTCCTGGAAAAATCTGGTGGATGCCGTGGCTCAGGTCCTGAAGGGCCACAGGTGGAAAGTGCGCCGCACGCGGGCCCACACCTGGGCCAGGCCGTGAGGCTCGAAAACAAGAAAGGCGATGATCAGCACACCGAACACGATCTGCCCCATGGGCAGCAGGTGGCTCGCGAGCGACGGCATCGAACTCGAAAGGGCACTGGAGAGGAGGCGCAGCGATTCGGGCACGAATGTCATGAACACGGCTCCCAGTACGCTGCCGAGTACCCGGCCCAAGCCACCGACGATGATGGCGGCGACATAGAACACCGACAGGCTGAAGGTAAAGTACTCAGAGGTGATGGCGCCATAGAAGTAGCCGAGCAGGCCGCCCGCGACGCCGGCGTAGAAAGCGCCCAGCATGAACGCCAGCACCTTGTAGCGCAGCAGGTTCACGCCCAGGATTTCCGCGGAGATGTCGCGGTCGCGCACGGCGACGAAGGCGCGGCCCACATAGCTGCGCGTGACATTCGCGGCTGCGAGCCCGAGCAGCAGCGCGCATACGAAGATCGGGTAGAACATGCGGCGGTCGCCGGTGAGTTCGATGCCGAAGAAGCTCGCCGGCGCAACTGTCACGCCGCGCGGGCCGCCCGTCACTGGCGTCCACTCACGGAACAGGAAACTCAGCACGAAGTGGGCGGCGAGCGTTGCGATGGCGAAGTACATGCCCTTCACGCGCAGGCTCGGCAAGCCGACCAGCATGCCTATCCCGGCAGCCAGGCAGCCGGCGAGCGGCAGCGCCACCCAGAATGGCAAGCCCCATTTCGCAAACCAGGAAACGGCATAGCACCCCACGCCCATGAAGGCTGCCTGGCTGAGCGAGATCAGCCCCGCGCTGCCGGTGGTGATGTTCAGGCCCATCGTCGCAACCAGGTGGATGCCGACGATGCACGCCATGGCCACAACATAGTCAGACCCCCACACAGGCAGCAGCGCGAGAGCGGCGACGAAGCATGCCATCCAGGCCTTGGCTGTCGGCGAATCCCACAACTGTTCCTCGCCGCGGTAGTTCTCGAAGAAGATGCCGGTGCGCATCAGAGCCTCTCGATTTCGCGTGTGCCGAGCAGCCCGTACGGCCGCACGATCAGCATGGCAAGCACCACCAGGTACGGGAACACGTCCCGCATCTTCCCGCCGATGTAGCCGACGGTGAGGCTCTCCAGCACACCGACGATCAGGCTGGCGACGATCGCGCCCGCCACACTGTCCAGCCCACCCAGGATCACCACGGCGAACACGGCGAGCGCGCTGGAGGCCAGCGCTGGCGAAACACTGCCGGAACTCACGATCAGCACGCCGGCCACAGTACCGGTGACGCCGGAGAGAATCCAGGTCATGCGTTGTGAGGCACGGATGTCGACGCCCAGCGTGGCGGCGGTGACGGGGTCGCTCGCCGTGGCCCGCATCGCGATGCCTGCGCGCGAGAAGCGAAAGAACGCCACCAGCGCGGCGATCAGCACGCCCGCCAGCAGGAAGTTGCCGATGGCGGCGCCGGGAATCATCACCTCGCCCCAATTCACCGGAAAGCGCGGCAGCAGCGCGGGCGTCTCCAGAGGGTCCTGGCCCCAGATGATTTCCACGCCGCCGTGCAGCAGGCTGGCCATGCCGATGGTCGCCATCAGGATTGCGATGGTCGGCTGCCCCGCCAGCGGCCGCAGGACCAGCGCCTCGATGGCCACACTGACCACGGCGATGCCGGCCAGCGCCAGCAGCAGCGCAAAGACTGGGGGCAGCTTCAGCACCATCGCCGCGGTGTAGTAGAGGTAGGCACCCAGCATCATGACCTCGCCAGCGGCGAAGTTCACGACGTGCGTGCCCTTGTAGACGAGAACAAAGCTCAGCGCCAAAAGCGCCGAAACGCCGCTGGCCAGCAGACCCAGCAGCGTGAACTCGATGAAGATGTAGAAGTCCGTCACGCCGGTACCACCTGCGTGTCGCCGCCCAGATACGCCTTGATCACCGCGGGGTCGCGGGCCACCTGCACCGGTGTTCCATGCGCGATCAATTCGCCGAAGTTCAACACCGCGACGTGGTGCGAGATGTCCATCACCATGCCCATGTCGTGCTCAACCAGCACGACAGTGACGCCCCATTCCTCCTGCACGTCCAGGATGAAGCGCGCCATGTCTTCGGTCTCTTCGCGGTTCATTCCGGCCACAGGCTCGTCCAGCAGCAGCACGGCAGGCCGCATCGCCAGGCCGCGTGCGAGTTCCACGCGCTTTTGCAGCCCGTACGACAGTGCCTCCACGGGTTTGTGGCGCACGTTGTCGAGTTCGAGGAAATCGATCACGCGGTCTTCCACTTCGGCGCGCAGCAGCAGTTCCTCGCGGCGCGATGCAGGCGTGCCGAGCAACGCCGCCAGCGGGTTGACCTGCATCAGGTGGTGGCCACCCAGCTTGATGTTCTCCAGCACACTCAATCCGCGAAACAGCGCGACGTTCTGGAAGGTGCGGGCCAGGCCCATGCCGGCGCGCGCGTGTACCGGCGTTGCGGTGATGTCTGTGCCGCCGAGGAACACCCGGCCGCTGTCCGGCTTGTAGAAGCCCGAGATGGTGTTGAACAGACTCGTCTTCCCAGCTCCGTTGGGGCCGATGACGGCTGTGATCCTTCCTGCAGGCGCGGTCAGCGAGACACCGCGCAGCGCGTGGATGCCGCCAAAGGAAACCGCGATGTCCTGCACCGCGAGGTCAAGGGCCGGCGGTGTAGCGCTCATGCCAGGGCCGAAAGGCTGCGCTGTGCAGCGTTCAGCAGCGCCGGGCCCTCCAGATAATGGCCGCCATCGACCACCACCACCGTACCGGTAATGAAGGAAGCAAGCGGCGACGCAAGAAAGACTGCAGCGTGCCCGATGTCGTCGGTGCTGCCCAGGCGCGCCAGTGGCGTGGTGGCCATCACGGCGTCCAGCACCGGGCCTTTCGCCACCCGATCCGTGCCCTCGGTATCGCTGATGTAGCCGGGCGCGATGCTGTTCGCGCGGATGCCGTAGTGCCCCCATTCCAACGCCAGATTCTTCATCAACGCGTCGATGCCGGCCTTGGCGGCAGCCGCATGGGACTGGTGGGAATAGGACAACCAGGCCAGGCCCGCAGAAATGAAGATGAGTGAGCCTCTGGTCCTTTGGAGTTGTCCGAAGGCGCCACGCGCAACGTTGAAGGAGCCCAGCAGGTCTATATCGACCACCGTCTTGAAGCCGTTGGGCGAGAGCTTTTCGGCCTCGCAGATGAAGTTGCCCGCAGCGCCGGATATCACGACATCGACCGGACCGAGTTCGGCCTCGCTGCGCGCCAACGCGGCTGCCACCGCTGCGGCGTCACGCACATCAGCGGAAACTGCGAGCACCGCGGCGCCGGTCACGCGCAGCTCTTCTGCTGCGCGTTCAAGCTTGCCGATGTCACGGCTGCAGATCGTGATGTTGGCGCCCAGCGCGGCGAAGTTGCGCGCGATGCCCAGGTTGATGCCGCTTCCGCCGCCGGTGATGAATGCGGTCTTGCCGCGAAAAAAATCGCGCGGAAGCACCTCTGCGATGTTCATTCGAGTCGTCTCCATTTTTGCGAATGATGGGCCGAGCCAGCGCGGCATGCAATTGAGTTTTCTTGGGGTGGGTCCAATTCCGCTCAAGCTACATCAAAAGAATTCGATTGAAGGGGGGCGGCTCCAGCGGTTGAATCGGTCCATGCTTTTGACCGACGACCAAAGGGCGCTCCAGGAGAGCGCACGCCAGTTTTCCCGCAAGCGCCTGCTGCCCGACTACCAGAAGCGGGAGAAGGAGGCTGCGCTCGACCGCGCGCTGTTGCGCGAGATGGGTGAGCTGGGTTTGCTCGGCATGGACCTGCCCGAAAGCGCGGGCGGGATGGGCCTGGACGGTGTGTCCACGGGCATCCTGTTCGAGGAGGTGGCGTATGGTGACTTCAACATGGGCTCGTTCATGTTGGGTGCGTCGTTGAACGGCGCCATCCTGTTGCGCCACGCTCACACCGACATTGCGACCGAGTGGCTGCCCCGCATGACGCGTGGTGAAGCGGTGGTGTCGATCTGTCTGACCGAGCCACGCGGCGGATCGGACGCCAGCAACCTGCAGTTGAAGGCGCGCGCTGATGGCGATGGCT
>JANMKM010000619.1:0-1926 GCA_031372035.1 Rhodoferax sp.
GTGAAATTGTCGATCCGCGATTTGCAGACGAGTCCCAGGTCTAGGGTCGTCGTCCCGTATTGGCAGGCACGTTGCGCTCTCCGGAGCATTCACGCAGCATTTATGGAATCAGAACACAGTACCAATCCGATGCGCGAGAGCAAGCGCATTGTTGTCAAGGTTGGGTCCAGCCTTGTGACGAACGAAGGCCGCGGTCTGGATGAACATGCCATCGGGGAGTGGTGCCGTCAATTGGCTGGTCTGGTTGCACAAGGGCGCGAAGTCATCATCGTTTCCAGTGGTGCGATTGCCGAGGGTATGAAACGCCTGGGGTGGAGCGCGCGTCCGCACGAGATCAATGAATTGCAGGCTGCGGCGGCCGTTGGCCAGATGGGGTTGGCCCAGATGTACGAAACCCGGCTGCGCGCGCACGGGTTGGGCAGCGCCCAGGTCCTGCTGACCCATGCCGACCTTGCCCACCGCGAGCGGTATCTGAATGCCCGCAGCACGCTGCTGACGTTGCTCAAACTCGGTGTTGTGCCAGTCATCAACGAAAACGACACCGTTGTCAACGATGAGATCAAGTTTGGCGATAACGACACCCTGGGTGCGCTTGTGGCAAATCTGGTTGAGGCCGATGTCTTGGTGATCCTGACGGACCAGCGTGGCATGTTCACTGCAGACCCGCGCAAAGATGACCAGGCAAGCTTCATCCACGTAGGCAAGGCGGGAGATCCTGCGCTTGAGGCTATGGCGGGGGGCACCGGTTCAAGTCTTGGCCGGGGCGGCATGATTACCAAGATTCTCGCGGCCAAGCGCGCTGACGGATCTGGCGCGTCCACCATCATTGCTTGGGGGCGTGAGCCCGATGTGTTGTTGCGGCTTGCGCAGGGACAGGCAATCGGCACGTTGTTGGTGGCACAGACGCGCAAGTCCCAGGCGCGCAAGCAATGGATAGCAGACCACCTGCAGCTTCGAGGAGCGGTGACCGTCGATGCGGGAGCGGCGACGAAGGTTCGCAACGAAGGCAAGAGCTTGCTGCCCATCGGCATGGTGGCGGTCGATGGCGAATTTTCGCGCGGCGATGTGATCGCCGTGCGGGATCCCAGTGGTGTCGAAATCGCACGTGGACTGGCCAACTACGCCAGTGGTGAAGCGCGGCTTGTATGCCGCAAGCCGTCGTCAGAGATTGAACGGCTGCTCGGTTACACCGCTGAGCCGGAAATGGTGCACCGTGATAACCTGGTTCTGACGAAATAGACGGTCTTTCATCTTGAAGTCCGCAGCAACTAGCAGCCCGAGATCAGGTTGCCAGGCAACGGGCTGGAGGCTTTGACCAGGGGGTCCGGATCAAAACTTCCACCGGGAGGCAAATGGAACACATGCACAGAGCTGGCATCGTGAGCCAGTTCATGCTCCCTGGTACGCGATCCTTGACGCAGGAAGCGGTTCCGGACATCCATTCTGGGCAGGTAGCGGGCCAATTCCGTGAGAGCCAGTTCGTACACTCCTCGCTTGAACTCGACCACGGCATCCAGTGGCACCCAATAGTCGTTCCAGCGCCAAGCATCAAATTCCGGGTGGTCGGTCGCCCGCAAGTTCAGATTCCAGTCGTGGCCGGTCAACTGGAGCAAGAACCAAATCTGCTTTTGCCCTTTGTAGTGGCCCCGCGCGTCGCGCCGAATATAGCGATCCGGCACCTCGTAGCGCAACCAGTCCCGGGTACGGGCCACCACACGCACATGCTCCGGTTGGAGTCCGACCTCCTCATGCAGCTCACGTAGCATGGCTTGCTCCGGAGTTTCCCCCCGGTCAATGCCACCCTGCGGAAATTGCCATGAGTGGGTGCGGATGCGTTTGCCCCAGAATACCTGATTCTTCTGGTTGAGCAGGACGATGCCGACGTTGGGCCGAAAGCCGTCCCGGTCAAGCATAATCAAACCCCAA
>JANMKM010000329.1:0-2440 GCA_031372035.1 Rhodoferax sp.
GCGTGGGTTGAGGTCGGGCGTGCCGAAGATAACCAGCTGCAGGTCGACCCCGATCTGCGGCGCTGCCAGCCCGGCGCCATTGACCGCACGCATGGTGTCGAACATGTCGGAGATCAGCAGGTGCAGCCCATCACTGTCGAACTGCGTCACCGGCTGGGCCACGCGCAGCAGGCGCGGGTCACCCATTTTCAAAATTTCGTGGACTGTCATTCCATCGCCTGCACTCTTAACGCCCGCAATGCAGCCAGCAAGGCCGGGATGTCGGTTTCAATCAAACTCCAGAGGGTGTCGTTGTCAATACCCAGGTAGCCGTGAATCAACCGGTTCCTGTAGCGACAACAAGGCGCCATGGGACTTCAGGTGCCGACGCCCGCACCACCTCGGGAACATGGGTTGCGGCCTCTCCAATCAACTCCATGTTGCGCACCGTTGCATCGAAACGCATGCGGTCCTGGATGAAATCGCCTTGGGTGAATCCGTTGGTGAACGACTGAACACGTTCGCAGAAGCCGATCATGTCATCGAGATAGAAGCGCCACGCACGGGGTGACGACGCTTCAGACATGCACTGCTTCCCGCTCAACGAATGGCCGAAGCTCTTCTCGAAGTGCCTTGTCCGTCACCAGATCGACAGGGCAATGCAGCAGGTCCTCCAGGTAGAACTGCAAGCCAAAATAACGTGCAGATGTCGCGGGCCCATCAAATGTGACCAGCACATCGACATCACTGCCGTCAATTGCTCCGTCCCGCGCGGTGGAGCCAAACAACGCCAGACGTGCGACACCAAACAATCGCACCAGATGCGGTTTGTGCTCGGTAAGCAGCCTGATCGCGGTTTGTCGGTCCATGGCCCGAGTTTAGCGGCGAGGGACGGTCAGCTTGCCTTGTGAACCTTGCCCAGCAGCTGCAATAGCGCGGCTTCGTCCAGCACCGGGAGCCCCAGCTCCCGTGCCTTGTCGAGCTTGGAGCCGGCTTCGGCACCGGCCACCACGTAGCTAGTCTTCTTGCTGACCGAGCCCGACACCTTGGCACCGGCGGCCTCCAGCAGTTCCTTGGCTTGCTCACGGTCCAGGGTGGGCAGGGTGCCGGTCAGCACGAAGGTCTTGCCGGCCAGTGGGCTGGGTGCTTGCGCCAGCGACACCCCTTCATCCCAGTGCAGGCCGCAGGCGCGCAACTGTTCCACCACTTCGCGGTTGTGCGGTTGCTCGAAGAAGGTGCGGATGCTCTGCGCCACCACCGGCCCGACGTCGCTGACCTGCAGCAGTTGTTCTACGGTCGCGTCCATGATGGCATCGAGCGAACCGAAATGGCGCGCCAGTTCCTTGGCCGTGGCCTCGCCCACATGGCGGATGCCCAGGCCGAAGACAAAGCGCGGCAGCGTCGTGTGCTTGGACTTCTGCAGCGCTTCCAGGATGTTCTGCGCTGACTTCTCCGCCATCCGGTCCAGCCCCGCAAGCGCTGTCAGGCCCAGCCGATAGAGATCGGGCAGGACCTTGATGATGCCTGCGTCCACCAGCTGTTCCACCAGCTTGTCGCCCAGGCCCTCGACCTCGACCGCACGCCGGGCTGCAAAGTGCAGGATCGCCTCCTTGCGCTGGGCACTGCAGAACAGGCCACCGCTGCAGCGGTGGTCGGCCTCGCCCGGCTCACGCACCACCTGGCTGCCACACATCGGGCACTGCCTGGGCATGCGGAAGTTCGGCACGTAGGCCGGACGCGGCGCCGGCACCACGCCGACGATTTCCGGGATGACATCGCCGGCCCTACGCACGATCACGTTGTCACCCACCCGGGCCCGCTTGCGCCGCAACTCGAACAGGTTGTGCAGCGTGACATTGGAGACCGTGGTCCCGCCCACGAACACCGGCTCCAGTCGCGCCACCGGCGTCAGCTTGCCGGTGCGTCCGACCTGCACGTCAATGTTCAGCAGCCGGGTCATCTGCTCCTGCGCCGGATACTTGTGCGCCACAGCCCAGCGCGGCTCGCGCGTGACAAAACCCAGCCGGCCCTGCAGTTCCAGGCTGTCGAGCTTGTAGACCACGCCATCGATGTCAAAGCCCAGGGTATCGCGCAGCGCCGCAAGCTGCTGGTGATACGCCACAAGTTCGGGAGCACCCCGGGCAGCCTGGACAAGCTTTGAAACCGGAAAGCCCCAGTCCTTCAGGGCCCGCAGCAGCGCCTGCTGGGTGCCGAAATCAGGTCCGCCCTGCGCCGCCGGCGTGACCTCGCCCAGGCCATAGGCAAAGAAGCTCAACGGCCGCTGCGCCGCAACGGCCGGGTCGAGCTGGCGCACCGCCCCGGCGGCTGCATTGCGCGGATTGACGAAGGTCTTTTCGCCCTTGGCGCCCTGTGCAATCTTCTGCCGCTGGCGCTCATTCAGAGTCTCGAAATCGTCCCGGCGCATGTAGACCTCGCCCCGAACCTCCAGCACCGGCGGGAC
>JANMKM010000380.1:0-4027 GCA_031372035.1 Rhodoferax sp.
GCACCCAACACGGTGGGCGATGTGCGCATTGAGCGCTCGGGTGCCCAACGCTGGCTGGTGGTGAACCGGCCGGCAGAGACGCTGTGGACGCCGATCACCGAATTCTGGAAGGAGAACGGCTTCATTCTGGCGCTGGACCAATCCAACATCGGCATCATGGAAACCGACTGGGCCGAGAACCGCGCCAAGCTGCCGCAGGACTTCATCCGCAGCGCCATTGGCCGCGTTTTTGACTCGTTCTACTCCACCGGTGAGCGCGACAAGTTCCGCACCCGGCTGGAACGCAATGCGTCCGCAACAACGGAGATCTTCATTTCGCACCGCGGCATGATCGAGGTCTACAAGGACAGCAGCCTGAAGGAGCAGACCGTCTGGCAAGCACGGCCTGCCGACCCCGAACTGGAAGCCGAATTCCTGCGCCGCCTGATGCTCAAGCTGGGCCTGCCAGCCGAGCAGGCAAAGGCCATGGTTGCCAGTGCTGAGCCCGCCAGAACAAGCGCGCGCATTGCCACTGCCGACGGCCGCAACGTGGTGGTGGTGGACGACGGTTTCGATCGGGCCTGGCGCCGCGTCGGCCTGTCGCTGGACCGCACCGGCTTCACGGTGGAGGACCGGGACCGCAGCAAGGGTATGTACTTCGTGCGCTATGTCGAGCCGAACGCCGACCGGGCTGATCCAGGCTTCTTCGCCCGGGTCTTTGGCACCGGCACGCCACCGGCACCCGTGAAGTATCGGATCTCGCTCAAAAGCCAGGGCGAGAGCACTACCGTTGCAGTGCTGGATGCCACCGGCGCGCCGGACGCTTCTGCCAACGCGCAGCGCATCGTCAAGCTGATAGCCGACGACCTTAAATAGGCTGTCGGCGCCGCTGTGCCTCATGCTGCGCTTCAGGAACCTGGGTAGCGGCAGTACCGGCAATGCCACGGTGGTCGAGGCCGGCTCCGGCGCGCAGGTGCGCCGACTGCTGGTCGACTGCGGGCTGGGCATCCGGGAACTGGATCGCCGGCTCGCACTGGCCGACCTGCTGCCGGGACAGATCGACGCCATCTTCATCACCCATGAGCATGCTGACCACATAGGTTGCGCCCGCAGTTTTGCGCTGCGCGGCCAGTTGCCTGTGTGGATGAGCGCAGGCACCCATGCAGCCCTGTCCATGCAAGAGTTTGGCGATTGTCTGCGCCTGGCCCGAGACGGCGTTGCCATTGACCTGGGCGAACTGCTGGTCACCCCATTCACCGTGCCCCATGACGCGCGTGAACCGCTGCAACTGCGCTGCTCCGACGGCGCGCGGCAGTTGGGCATTCTGACCGACCTGGGCCATGCCAGCAGCCATGTCGCAGCCCATCTGCAGCGATGCGACGCACTGCTGCTGGAATGCAACCACGACGCTGACATGCTCGCCAATGGCAGCTACCCGGCGTTTCTGAAGCAACGGGTGGGCGGGCAGCACGGGCACCTGTCCAACGATGCCGCAGCAGCACTGGCAGCCATGATCAACCACGCCCGCCTGGGCCAGGTGTTTGCGGCGCACCTGAGCCAGCAGAACAACCGGCCCGACCTCGCGCGCGCGGCGCTGGCGCAGGCTTTGGGCCGCGCAAGGCACGAGATCGGCATCGCCGACCCGGTCCACGGTACGGACTGGGTTGATGTGTGACCGATTGGTCGGTTTTTCTTACAGTTGTTTACAGCTGAGACCGGCGGAAGGGCCAGGCTCAGCTGCGCGTCGACGGAAATGTGACTCGCTTTCGCGGATATGTGGCCAATTTCGGGGTGCCGGCAAGAACATGTCTGCATAGCGGATGAGAGCAATTGAAAAGGCCGAGCCAACTGTGAAAAAGTGTCGGACAAGTTGACAGTGGGGCCCGATCGGTCCGGCTTGTCTGTGCAATTGGACACATACAAGGTCCATTTCATGCATGTTTGCGGATGGAACCTTGGTATTAACCCTTGCATAGTTCGTGGAGGCATGGTTATTGCTGCATGACATTCGGCATCAGGGGGTCCCGGCCCACAAGGTCCGAGACTGGTCCATAATTTTTTAGGAAGCACTCATGAAAATAACTTCACTCACGCTGGGCCTGATCGGTGCCGCGATCGGCCTCTCAGCCCAGGCCGCCACACTGACCAAGGAAGGCTTTGACGACATCACCACCTTGGCCGGCTCGGGCTGGGTCATGAACAACAACAGCTCGCCGGTGGGACCGAACGGTTGGTTTCAAGGCAATGGCATTGTTCCATCGCAAGCCGGGCCGGTGGCTACGTCGTACATCGCAGCGAATTTCCTCGATGCCGATCCGGCCGGTGGAACCGTTGACAACTGGCTGATGAGTCCCGTCATGGACGGTGGCGCATGGCTCAATTTCTTCACCCGTGGCGATCCGTTGAGCGCAATTCCTGAAGCGCCAATTACCAGCGGTCCCTTGGGTCTTGAGGGTTCGATGACCATCAGCAGCACGATTTTCAACGACAAGTTGGAGGTTCGCTTCAATCCGCTGGGCACCACCAACATTGCCGACTTCACGGACCTTTTGTTGACGGTCGGTGGCTATTACGATTACCCGGTGGCCGACTGGGTGCAGTACACAGTATGGTTGCCTGATGCACCGGCGGGTCGTTTCGCATTTCGCTACACGGTGGCGAACTCGGCCCTCAATGCAGATTACATCGCCATTGATTCGGTAGAGATTCCAGAACCGTCGACCACAGCCTTGTTGGGCTTGGCCGTGCTCGGGCTGGCCATGAGCCGGCGCCGCAGCGCTTCCAAAAAGAGCTGATTTGAATTAGCTTCGCCGGGCGTACCAGGCTACCGCTTGGTGCGTCCGGCAATTGTTTTTGTTGGCCAGCAATAACCAGGAGAGAAGACATGTTGAAGAAGTTGGATGGATTCGTGCTTGCCCGAAGTGGCATGCAACAAGCGGGAGCCACCGGACTGTTGGTGCTCGCAGCGCTAATGGCGCCCGCAGCCCAGGCGCAGAGCCAGGCAGCCATGCGGGTGGCAGTGGACCCGTTGACCGGCGAACTGCGGGCTCCCACCGCCGAAGAAAATCAGGTTTTGGACGCACAAGCCGCAGCGAGTGCGGGGCGATCGTTGAGCAGCCTTTCGCTGCCTGGTGGCGGCGTCAACGCTATCAGGATCATGACCACCAGCGGTGCCACGGGATACGACGTTGGTGACGCGTTCCTGTCACTGGCTGTCGTCACGCGCAATGCCGACGGTAGCCTGACCATGCAATGTGTTACCGGCACCGAAGCCGCAGAAAAAATCGTGAACGGTACGGCCGTCGCCAACGAAAAGGAGCACGCACATGCACACGAATAAGTTCGGCCTGTTGGGCCGTGCAGTTACCGGCCTTGCGTTTGCGCTGGGTTTGAGTGGTGCTGCCATGCAGGCCCAGGCAGCGGCGACGATTGTCATCGTCAACGGCAATGCTGCCGGCGTCGGCTTCAACGACACCACCGCAGCCGCGCCTGTTGGCGGCAATGCCGGTACAACATTGGGCGCTCAGCGTCTGATCGCATTCCAGAAGGCCGCTGAAATTTGGGGCGCTACGCTGTCCAGCGACGTCACGATCCAGGTTCTTGCGACGTTTGAGCCGCTCAACTGCACGGCATCCAGTGCTGTACTCGGCTCAGCGGGCGCCCGGTTTGTATTCATCGACGTACCCAACGAGCCAAAGCCCAACACACTGTACGGTCAGGCACTGGCCAACAAGCTGGCGGGCGCACAGCAAAACGGTAACCCTGCGAGTAACAATCAGGACATCCGCGCCCGGTTCAACTCTCGCTTGGGCCTGTTTGCCGACTGCCTTCCTTCATCACCGTTCTATCTTGGCCTGGACAACAACCATGGAACCAAGATTGACCTGCTGTCGGTATTGCTCCACGAGTTTGGCCATGGACTGGGGTTCCAGACCTTCACCAGTGGCGCCACAGGTGCCCAATTTGGAGGACTTCCGTCTATCTGGGATCACTATCTCCTGGACACGGATACCAACAAGCTATGGGTCAACATGACCGATGCCGAGCG
>JANMKM010000400.1:0-3471 GCA_031372035.1 Rhodoferax sp.
GTGGCCTGGACAAGGTGGTGCCCGAGGCCGATGCCAAGTTGCAGGGCGGGTCGGTGACGGTGGCCGAACCTGGTGGTGGTGCGTCCAGTGTGGGCAACCAGATCGTGACCCAGATCTTCCGGCTCAACTTCGAGAACGCCAACAACATGGTGCCGATCCTGCGGCCCCTGATCAGCCCGAACAACACCATCAACGTCAATCCCGGCAACAACTCGCTGGTGATCACCGATTACGCCGACAACCTGCGCCGCATCGGCCGCATCATCGCCGCGATGGATATCTCCAACGCCACGGACATCGAGATCATTCCTCTGAAACACGCGCTGGCAGTGGACCTGGCGCCGCTGGTGCTGCGGCTGCTTGAAGCCGGCAGCAGCGCGCCGGGCGCTGCCGTCGCCGATGCATCGTTCAAGACCACCCTGCTGGCCGAGTCGCGCAGCAACGCGTTGATCCTGCGGGCAGCCAATCCGGCCCGCATGGCACTGGCGCGCTCGCTGATCGAGAAGCTGGACCAGCCCTCCGGCGCTCCGGGCAACGGCGCGGCCGGCAACATCTACGTGGTGTACCTGAAGAATGCGGATGCCACCAAACTGGCTGTGACCCTGCGTGCGGCCCTCTCCAGCGAAGCCCGGCCCACCAGCACAGCGCCGGCGACCGCCGGTGGCGCGGTGACCGCCAGCACGGCAGCTTCCCAGAACAGCACCGGTGGCCAGATCCAGGCCGATGCCGCCACCAACTCGCTGGTCATCACCGCCCCGGAGCCCCAGTACCGGCAGCTGCGCGCCGTGATCGAACGGCTGGACGCGCGCCGGGCCCAGGTCTATGTGGAGAGCCTTATTGCAGAGGTCAGTGCCGACCGGGCGGCCGAACTTGGCATCCAGTGGCAGGGTACCTTTGGCAACAGCGGCGACAGCACCGTGGGTTTCCTGGGCAGCAACTTCGGCAGCGGCGGCAACAACATTCTGGCCCTGTCCGCGGCCCTGGCCACGGGCAGTACCACCGGCGCGGTGCCCGGTACCGGCGTCAATTTTGGTGCCGCCAAGAACTACAACGGCGTCTATGTGCTCGGCGTGCTGGCGCGCTTTCTGGAGACCACCGGTAGCGGCAATGTTCTGTCCACGCCGACCTTGCTGACCCTGGACAACGAAGAAGCCAAGATCGTGATCGGTCAGAACGTACCCTTCATCACCGGCCAGTTCACCAATACCAACGCCGGCAATGGCGCCGTGAATCCGTTCCAGACCATCGAGCGTAAGGACGTGGGCCTGACACTCAAGGTCAAGCCACAGATCAGCGAGAACGGTACGGTCAAGCTGACGGTGTTCCAGGAGGTGTCCAGCGTCCAGGCCTCGACCATCAACGCGGTCAGCGGCCCCACCACCAACAAGCGCACGATCGAGTCCAATGTGCTGGTGGACGACGGCAAGATCGTGGTGCTCGGTGGCCTGCTGCAGGACGAATATGCCGGCAACGAGGACAAGGTGCCGGTGCTGGGGGATGTGCCGCTGTTCGGCAACCTGTTCAAGAGCGAGTCGCGCAGCCGCAAGAAGACCAACCTGATGGTGTTCCTGCGCCCGGTGGTGGTGCGCGATGCAGCGGCCTCCGAGAACTATTCATTGGATCGCTACGATGCCATGCGCACCGGCCAGCAGTCATCACAACCGCAGCCCAATGCCGCGCTGCCGGTCAGCGGTGGACCGCAGTTGCCGCCACTGCCAGCCTCGGTGGCTCCGGGCAAGCCGAAGCCCTGAGAACCTATCCGCGAAGAAGACCTGAGTCCATGCGCTACCCGTTGCCCTATGGCTTTGCCCGCAGCCAGCAGTTGCTGCTGGAGGACGCGTCCGGCGACATGACGCTGTGGCTGCACGCCCAGGCCGACCACAGTGCCATCGCCGAAGTGCTGCGCAAGCACCCGGTACAGCATCTGGCGCTGCAGCCGGTGGAAGCCCTGGTGCAACGCATCAGCGCCGCCTATGCCCAGGGTGAATCGAATGCGGCAGCCGTGGTCAGCGAGGTGGAGAGCGACGCCGACCTGTCGCGCATGATGCAGGAGCTGCCGGCGGTCGAAGACCTGCTGGAGGCCGCCGATGACGCTCCCATCATCCGCATGCTCAATGCCTTGCTGACCCAGGCCGCACGTGACGGCGCCAGCGACATCCACATCGAACCCTACGAGCGCCATTCCAGCGTGCGCTTCCGCATCGATGGCACGCTGCGCGAAGTGGTGCAGCCAAACCGGGCCCTGCACGCGGCGCTGATCTCGCGCCTGAAAATCATGGCCGAGCTCGATATTGCGGAAAAGCGCCTGCCCCAGGATGGCCGCATCAGCCTGCGCATCGGCACCCGCGCAGTCGACGTACGCGTCAGCACCCTGCCCAGCGCGCATGGTGAGCGCGCGGTGTTGCGCTTGCTGGACAAGTCGGGCGGGCGGCTGGATCTGGAATCGGTCGGCATGCACGGCGACGCGCTGACCCGGCTGCAGCAGCTGATCGCCCAGCCCCACGGCATCATCCTGGTGACCGGGCCCACCGGCTCCGGCAAGACCACCACGCTGTATGCCGCTTTGAGCCGGCTTGACGCCGGCCGCGGCAACATCATGACGGTGGAAGACCCGATCGAGTACGAACTGCCCGGCGTCGGCCAGACCCAGGTCAACCCGAAGATCGACCTGACCTTCGCCAAGGCTCTGCGCGCCATCCTGCGGCAGGACCCGGACGTGATCATGATCGGCGAAATCCGGGACTTCGAGACTGCGCAAATCGCGATCCAGGCTTCGCTCACCGGTCACCTGGTGCTGGCCACCGTGCACACCAACGACGCCTCCAGCACCGTCACCCGGCTCACCGACATGGGAGTGGAGCCATTCCTGCTCAGTTCCTCCCTGCTGGGCGTTCTGGCGCAGCGGCTGGTGCGCAAGCTGTGCCTGAGCTGCCGCCGGCCGGCCACCGAAACCGAACTGGCTGGCGAATACCACCCCGTGGGCTGCGGCGCCTGTGGCCACACCGGCTACCGGGGGCGCACCGGCGTGTTTGAGTTGCTGGTCACCGACGACGCGATCCGGGCCCAGATTCACCACCGTGCGGCAGAAGCCGATGTCCGTGCCGCGGCGTTGCAGGGCGGCATGGTGCTGATGCGCGACGATGGCGAACGGCTGGTGCGCTCGGGCGTTACCTCGCGCGAAGAGCTGCTGCGCGTGACCCGCGACTGAAGCCCCCACCCAGTTGCCGCCCTCCCCAGCCCATGCCGGCCTATACCTTTGAAGCCATCACGGCCGCCGGCCAGACCCGCAAGGGTGTGATGGAGGCCGACACCGCCCGGGCTGCGCGCTCACTGCTGCGGGCCCAGGCGCTGGTTCCGGTGCTGGTGGAACCGGTGGCGGCTGGCAACGGCACGGCCCAGGGCCAGTCCGCCGCAGGCCCCGGCAACCGGTTGTTCACCAAGCGTGCGTTCAACGCCACCCAGCTGGCGATC
>JANMKM010000405.1:0-5520 GCA_031372035.1 Rhodoferax sp.
CATGGCGGCCGATACGAAGACAGGGCCCCGCGCCCCAGGTTTCGCCACAACCACAACGAGGAGTTCCATGAAACGCTTGCATTGGTCTGCTGCCGTGGGTGCCGTCTGCGCCGCACTGGCATTTCCCGCTCTTGCCCAGAGCGTCAAGGTCACGCCGCTCGGTGGCATTGACGGCGAGTTCTGCCCCCAGGACCGGGCCCTGATTTTTGAAGACCCCAACGGCACCCGCATCCTGTACGACCCGGGGCGCACCGTGGCGGGTGCCACCGACCCGCGCCTGGGCAAGATTGACATCATCCTGGTGAGCCACATGCATGGCGACCACCTGGGCAACGCCCACAACAAGGCGCCGAACTCAGGCACCTGCGCTGCGCCCGATATGTCGGTGTCGGCCATGCCCAACTCCAGCGCCGTCAACATCGCGCTGGCCAAAAAGTCGAAGATCGTCACGGGCAGCGAAATGCCGCCGTTCTTTGCCGCCAAGCTGCGGGCCAATGGTGGTGACCCGGCCAATGCGATGCTGGCGCGCTTTGGCGGCAGCGTCACCGTGATGGGCGTGCGCATTGCCACCGTGACCGCAATGCACAGCAACGGCGTGGACCCCGACTACATCGGTGGCGACCTCGGCAAGGCCATGAAGGACGCCGGCATTGCCGGTGACGTGGGCCTGGCGACCGGCTATGTGCTGCGCTTCAGCACCGGCCTGGTGGTCTACCTCTCCGGCGACACCGGCGTCACGGCAGACCAGGAGCGGGTGGTGCGGGACCTGTACCAGGCCAAGCTGGCGGTGATGAACATCGGCGACGGCTTCACCACCGGGCCGGCCGAAGCCGCGTTCGTGATGAATGAGCTGGTCAAGCCGGCGTCGGTGATTGCCTCGCACGCCAACGAGGTTGGCACCGAAGGTGGCAAGGTGCGCGCGGGCAGCAAGACCGAGGCCTTCATCAAGGCCGCCAGAATGCCGGTGCACGTGCCGCTGTCCGGCAAGACCATGGAGTTCGACGCTGCCGGCAAGTGCACGGCAGGCTGCTGAGCGACGTTTGCCACGTTCCTTGGGCCAGCGGAGCCCCGGCGCCCGGCTACTGCCGAGGCACGTTGGCACGCTGAATCACTTCGGACCAGCGCTGGATTTCCGATGCGAGCAGGTCCTGCAGCTGTTCCGGGGTGCCGCCTGCCGGGGTGACATTCAGTTCCGCCAGTTGCTTGCGCAGGCCGGAATGGCCCAGGGCCTTGTTGGCTTCGCGGTTGAGCAGCGCGATCACGGCTGGTGGCGTGCGTGCTGGCGCCGCGAGTGCGTTCCACGAAGCGACTTCGAAGCCGCGCACACCGCTCTCGGCCACCGTGGGCACCTCAGCGAGCATCGACGTGCGCTTGGCGCCCATCACGGCCAGGGGCCGGACCGCCTTGGACGCAATCTGACCCATCATCGGCCCCAGAATCTCCACCGCCGCATCCACCTGAGCGCCGCGCAGCGCGGTGAGCACGGCGGGCGAGCCGTTGAAGGGAACCACCTGAAAGTCCACGCCGGCGCTGGTCTTGAGCAGTTCGGCCGCCAGGTGCTGGGTGCTGCCGATGTTGATGGTGGCGATATTCAGCTTGCCCGGATTCGCCTTGGCGAAGGCCAGCATCTCCTGCATCGTGCCGAAGCGGCTGTTACTGGCGGCCAGCACCGCGATGTCGAAGAATCCGAGGGTGATGATGGGTGCGAAGTCCTTGCGGGCGTCGAAGGGCAGGGCCTTGAACAGGCCTGCGCTCACCGCCGTGGCGTTGCTCATGAGCAGCAGCGGGTGGCCGTCCGGCTCGGCCCGGGCCACGGCCTCGCCTGCAACCACGCCGCCTGCTCCAGGCTTGTTGTCGATGGTCACGCTGCCGTGCAGCCCTTCTCCCAGTTGCTGCGCGACGGCGCGCGCGCTCAGGTCTGCAATGCCACCGGCGCCGAACGGCACCACGATGCGGATCGGCTTGGACGGAAAGGACTGGGCTGCGGCCCAGGCGGGCAGCAGCGCGCCGGCGCTGGCGGCGGCCAGCAGATGTCGTCTGTTGATCAAGCCTGTCTCCTGTTGGGGCGATGGAGCAATGGAGCGATGTTCCGTTGCCGGAGCGCCGTTGGCAATCCGGCATGTCTCACTAGCTGCTATGGCCCAGAGGCATGGGCGTCGGTCAGATCATGGGTGTTCGACAGCGCACGGACGTTCCACTGGCTGCCCGGCACGATGCAATGCCTGTCCTGCTGAACCCGCGTTCCGGGTCGCAGGCTTGAACCCAAGCATTGGAGCAGCCATGAGCCAGAGCGCACGCATCGTCGGCAAGGTCGAATACCGGGAGGGCGACGGCCCCAACATCAACATCCGTCCTGGCCCCTGCCAGGTGGAAGAGACCGCGCTTGACGCAACCATCAGCTGGACGGACGGTGACACGCATGGCTCTGCGGCCATGCCCCTTGCCGACTACCGGGGCTACCTGTCGAGCAAGGACATCCAGCTTCTCGCCGCCACGGCCACGCCCTGACGGAGCACCCCACACGTGCTCGTCGCCTGCCTGGGTTCGGCGCGCTACGAACCAAAGAACACGTCCAATGTCGGGAAGTCGTCCGTTCCGTGGATGCAATGCCACAGGTAGATGGCAAAGCCGGGGTCGCCGGTCCACAGCGAATAACGCATCTGCCCGTGCTTCGCCAGATGGCCTTCAGTCTGCGCCATGCCGTGCATGGCAAAGGCCCGTGCCCGCTCCAGCCATTTGGCATCGCCAAAGCGGCGATGCAGTTTCAGAAACGCATAGCCGTTGCCACCGGTACCGTGGCACAGGTTCGAGCCCTTGGTCAGCGGGCCGGCCTGCCAGGTCAGCTCACCGCCGCCCAGCAACAGGTCATCCAGCGCGTCGTCCGGAAAATCTGCCAGGCAGATCACAAAGCCCGGGGCGCCGTGGCAAAACTGCACCAGCTTGGGCCCGCCAGGCCTGGAGCTCAGGTGGGCGCGCCAGTTGACCAGGGCACCGTCCCGTTCCGCGGTTTTGCGGATGGTGTTGGCGATGCACTGCTGCCACTGCACCCGTTCCTCCGGTTCCAGCAAATGGCGCCCTTTCAGCAGCGGCACGGCGGTGGCCACAAAACCATGCACCGCATCCAGGTAGTTGGTGTGCTGGCCATACATGTCCTGCGACCAGTAGTGGCAGGCGTGTTCGTCCGACCATTCCAGTTGCGACCAGAGCTTGCGCGCCGTCGCCCGGTACAGTTCTGCCCACACGTCCTCTGCGGTGTGCTGGTGCATGAAGCAGGCTGCCAGCATGGTGCCGGGGGAGCCCCACATCAGTTCGCGCGTCGGGTTGTCCAGGGTCGCGGAGATCAGGCGCTGTAATTCGCTGGCGGTTTGGAGCGATGGCTGGTGCCGGTAGCTGAGCATGTGAATGCTGGTGTCGCCCATCATGTAGGAACCAAAGGCGGGGTCGCCGCCCTTGTTCATCGACTGTCGGTTCAGGGCCAGCAGTGGCAGCACATGGGGCGCATAGTCCCGTTGCAGGTTCACGGCGCCCAGGGACTGCAGATAGTGCAGGGCCCAGAACACACCGCAGGCACCTGCATACAGCATGTACTCGGGCGCCGGGCTCTCCCTGTCGTTCGGGTGGGTCGGCCAGTGGGCTTCCGGCGAAAACCGCTGTTCGGTGTCGCGCACTATTGCCTGAATCATCGCCCTGGCACGCTGTTCGTCCCAGGGCGTGTCTGTGAGCTTCTCGTGACGATCGGCGGAATACAACATGGCGTTTCCCGGGTTTTTGCCGGCTCAGCCCAGATGCCTGTTGATGGCGGTCATCACCTTGTCCGGGTGGAAGGGTTTGAGGATGTAGCGCCGGGCACCGGCCCGGTTGGCCTTGATGATAGTCCAGGCACACGATGTCCGGCCAGTGCGCGCCGACCAACTCCACCGCCTGCTTGCCGTCGCGCGCCTCGCCCACCACCTGGATGTCCGCAACCGGCAGGATGGCTGTGCGCAGGGTGCGCATGGTCGCCGCGGCGGCAACGATCAGAACCTTGGTCTCTTTGACGTTGGCGTTGGTCATCGTGGAAGCTATCGCAGCCCGATGGAAAAGCGGTGTGCGAGTCTACCGGAGTGAGACACCCCGGGTGGGTAGGGCTAAACTCGTACCAATAAAAGAGACGGTGACATCGGCGATGGTCCCTGTACCGTTCGACCTGGGTTGGGCAGGAGCACGATGAGCGCTACGGACAATGGCTTCATGGACGCCGCACCAGCGCAACGCGCGGAGCGGTTCGCTTCAAGGGTGCGGTCTGCGCTCGAACGGCTGGGTGTTTTTGGCATTCTGGGATTGATGCTGCTGACGCTATGGGCTCTGGTACTCTGGTTTTCAGCATTCCAGAAGCAGCGGCAACTGACGGAGGCCAGCGCGGAACTGGAGCATCTGTGCACTGCAGTGGCGCAGCACACTCTGGCCTTGATCAAGTCTGTCGATGCCGACTTGCGCATCGTCGACCAGTGGCTGCAGGCCAACCCGGGGATTGAGCCGCTGCACGACTCCCGGCTCGTTGACCTGGTGCAGCAGATGCAGCAGTCCTCCGACGGGCTGATTCAGCTACGTCTGGTAGGTACGGATGGGAGGGTTCATGCATTGCCAGCGTCGCCGGCGCAAGCTGTTCCCAACGCCAGTGATCGGCCCTACCTGCAGGAAGTGTTGAAGCTTGGCCCCGGGAAGATCCACATCGCTGCCCCGGTTCAAAGTCGTATCACCGGCAGATGGGCTATTCCGGTACCGAGACAAATGGTCGCGCCAGTGGCTGGCATGCAAGTCGTTGTTGCGGCGGTGGACCTGGAGCGTCTGCAACAGCTGCACGAGCGCTTCCGCGTTTTGCCCCTGGGCACTGTCAGCGTAGTGCGCAAGGATGGTGTGCTGTTGTCGCGCACGCCGTCAGAGGCCAGGCTGATCGGCCGCAACTTGTCTGACCAGGCATTCTTCCAGACCTTCAGCACTCAGCAACAGGGCGCTGCGCTGCTGCCCGGTACGCTGACCGACGGTCAACGCCGCCTGGTCAGGTTTGAGCATCTGCAGAATTACCCACTGATCGTCGCTGTCACCCGCGGCGAAGAGGATGTCCTCGCCGGGTATTACGAGCGGCGTGGTCTGGTTTTCGTCGTAGTGCTGATCATCAGCCTGTTCTCCGTTTTCTTTGCCTGGCGCTTGCAACGCGCCCAGCATGCCTCCCGGCTGGCCCGTCTGCAGGCCCAACATACCTCCGCCATGTTGCTGGCGGCCAAGAATGCACTGCCCCTGGGGCAATTCCAGACCGACGCCCAAGGTCGCCTGATATCGGTGAACGAGGCCTGGCGGCAGATTCACGGGCTCTCGGGGGATGCACGCCCGGAAGACTGGAAGCAAAGGCTGGAGATCGAGCCGCTTGCAGGAAAAATGGACACCCGTGGCTATTTGACCGATGGCGAACACACATTGCACCTGGTAGGCGACAAACGGGTTCAGATCCGGATCTGCCGGGCCGACATCGTGCTGCGGGAC
>JANMKM010000468.1:0-6106 GCA_031372035.1 Rhodoferax sp.
TGTCGGTGGGTGAGAAGGTGCGCCTGCAGTTTGACACCATGGTCACCGACACCAAGAAGGGCGTGAAGGTCGTAACCGGCTTTGGCGGCAAGGCCAAATGAAATTCTCCGTATTCCAGGTCAGCCGCAAGGGCGGCCGCGAAAAGAACGAAGACCGCATGGGCTACTGCTATACCCGCGGCTCCGGCATCTTCCTGCTGGCCGACGGTATGGGTGGTCACCCCGATGGCGAAATTGCGGCCCAGCTGGCGCTGCAAACCATCTCGGCCATGTACCAGAAGGAGGCCATACCCGAGGTCGCGGACGTCAATGCCTTCCTCACGGCGGCAGTCACGGCAGCGCACCGGCAGATCCTGCGCTACGCCATCGAGCACGGCATGCTGGACACGCCGCGCACCACGATCGTGGCTGTGGTGATCCAGAACGGCCGCGCCACCTGGGTGCATTGCGGCGACTCGCGCCTGTACCTGGTGCGCGAGGGCGAACTGCTGGCCCGCACCCGGGACCATTCCTTCAGCGAGCAGCATGCCGCCAGCCTGGCGGCCGGTCCCGATTCCGTGCCGGCCCACCTGACAACGCCCCGCGCGCTTGAGCTGATCAACCGCAACATCCTGTTCACCTGCCTGGGCTCGCCCACCAAGCCCGTGATCGACATCGCCGGCCCGGTGCCATTGCAGCGCGGCGACAAGGTGCTGCTGTGTTCCGACGGCCTGTGGGGCAGTGTGAGTGATGTGGAAATTGTTTACGACCTGGGCACCAAGGCCGTGGGGCAGGCCGTGCCGGACCTGGTGGAGAAGGCGTTGCGCAAGGCCGGCGACACCAGTGACAACGTGACCGTGATCGCCCTGGAATGGGAAATGCCCGAAGCCCAGGAGAGCACCCGTGGCGCCATCTCCACCGACACCATCAGCGATGGGGTCTTTGCCTCCACCGTGCAGGCCAGCTGGCTGGATGCGGGTGTGGACGATCTGGACGACGCCGCCATCGAGCGCTCCATCGCCGAGATCAACGAGGCCATCCGCCGCTCCGCCGCCAAGTCCAAGCGCAGCTAGGCAGCTGCCCTGGCGCCGCCGGGTGCCGGGCTTCCATTTCTCTTTTCCTGCAGGTACTTCATGACTGACATCGTTCGCCGCGGCGCACGCGCCGCCAACCAGCTTCGCCCGATCCGCATTACCCGAGGCTATACCGTGCATGCCGAGGGCTCGGTACTGGTGGAGTTCGGCAACACCCGGGTGCTGTGCACTGCGTCGGTGGAGGAGAAAGTGCCGGGCCACAAACGTGGCAGCGGCGAGGGCTGGGTCACGGCGGAATACGGCATGCTGCCGCGCGCCACGCACACCCGCAGCGACCGCGAAGCGGCGCGCGGCAAGCAAAGCGGCCGTACCCAGGAGATCCAGCGCCTGATCGGGCGTTCGATGCGCGCGGTATTTGACCTCAGGCTGCTGGGCGAGCGCACCATCCAGCTCGACTGCGACGTGCTGCAGGCCGACGGCGGCACCCGCACCGCCAGCATCACGGGTGCCTTTGTCGCAGCCCAGGACGCCGTCACCACGCTGATTGCCAGCGGCAAGCTGTCCGCGTCGCCGATCACGGCCCAGGTAGCAGCGATTTCGGTGGGGATTGTGCAGGGCGTGCCAATGCTGGACCTGGACTACACCGAAGACTCGGGCTGTGACACCGACATGAATGTGGTGATGACCGGCGCCGGACATTTCGTTGAGGTACAGGGCACTGCCGAGGGCAGCGCTTTTTCCCGTGCCGAAATGGACGCACTGCTGGCACTGGCCGAAAGGGGCATTCTGGAGCTGATGGCGCTGCAGACCGCCACGCTATCGAAACAGTAGCACGTCGATCCAATCCATGCATTTGGCAGGTTGACGTGCTCATGAAACTGGTGTTGGCATCGAACAACCCGGGAAAACTGGCGGAGCTGCGGCAGATGTTTGCGCCGCTGGGTTTCGAGTTGCTGCCTCAGGGTGCTTTGGGCGTACCGGAGGCGCCCGAGCCTTACCGCACTTTTGTGGAGAACGCCCTCACCAAGGCCCGCAATGCGGCCCAGCACAGTGGCCTGCCGGCCATGGCCGACGACGCCGGCTTGTGCGTGGACGCCTTTGATGGCCTGCCGGGCGTGGATACGGCCTACTATGCGACGCAACACGGGTACCCCAAGAGCGATGACAACAACGTGACGGCCCTGTTGGAGCAGATGCGTGGTGTTGCGAACAGGCGGGCTGCGATGGTCAGCACCCTGGTGGCACTGCGCACAGCGCTGGACCCGGAGCCGCTGATTGCAGTGGGCCGGGTAGTGGGCGAGATCGCTGCGCAGCGGCGCGGCAGCAATGGCTTCGGCTTCGACCCGGTGATGTTCATCCCGGAATTCGGCTGCACCTTTGCCGAGCTGCCGGTGGACGTGAAGAACGCCAACAGCCACCGTGGCCGAGCGGCTCAGGCCATGCAGCAGTTGATGCGCGAACGCTGGCTGATGAAGGCCTGATGGACATCAGCCACTACCTGCGGCCCGGCGCCCTGCAGCTCACGGCGCTGCCACCGTTGTCGCTGTATGTGCACCTGCCGTGGTGCTTGAAGAAGTGTCCGTATTGCGATTTCAATTCGCATGAATTCAGGCCACAGGATGCCACCGGCCTGAGCGCCGCCAGGCTCTCCCGCGACGGGGGCACCGTGCTGGAGCGTGGAACGATACGCGTGCGCAATGGCAGTGTCAGCAATCTACCGGAGCAGCGCTACCTCGACGCCCTGCGGGCCGACCTCGAAGCCGCTTTGCCCCTCATCTGGGGCCGGCGCATCCACAGCATCTTCATTGGTGGCGGCACGCCCAGCCTGTTCTCGCCAGCATCCATCGATCAGCTGCTGGGCGACATCCGGGCCCGGATGCAACTGGAGCCGGGCTGCGAAATCACGCTGGAGGCCAACCCCGGCACCTTCGAGCGTGACCGTTTCCGTGCCTTCCGCGCCGCCGGCGTGACCCGGTTGTCGGTGGGCGTGCAGAGTTTCAACGATGCACACCTGCAGGCTCTGGGCCGGGTGCATGACCGCGCACAAGCACTGGCCGCAGTGGAAGAAGCTGCCCAGGCCTTTGACACTTTCAACCTGGACTTGATGTATGCGCTGCCGGGCCAGAGCCTGGCGGAGCTGGAGCAGGATGTGGCCCAGGCCCTGGCGCTGCAGCCACCGCATCTGTCGGTCTATCAGCTGACGATCGAGCCCAACACCTTCTTTGCCAAGTTTCCGCCGGCACTGCCGCCGGATGACCTGTCGTACCAGATGCTGGACCGGATCACCGAGATGACAGCCGCGGCCGGACTGCAACGCTACGAGGTTTCGGCCTATGCCCGTAGCGGCCACAGTTGCCGCCACAACCTGAATTACTGGGAGTTTGGCGACTATCTGGGCATTGGTGCCGGCGCCCACAGCAAGCTCAGCTTTGCCCACCGCATCGTGCGCCAGGTGCGCTTTCGTGAGCCGCAGCTGTACATGGACAAAGCCCTGGCCGGCACGCCACTGGCCCAGGATGACGAGGTGGCACGTGCCGATCTGCCATTCGAGTTCATGCTCAATGCGCTGCGCCTGCGCGATGGCTTTCCCTTGGCCCACTTCGGCGAGCGCACTGGATTGGCCATCACGGCGCTGCAACGGGCGCTGGAAGAGGCTGAGCGTCAGGGTCTGCTGGAGCGCGACCTGGTCCGGGTACGACCAACGGCACGCGGCTTTGACTTTCTCAACGACCTGCAGGCCCTGTTCCTGCCCTGAATCCGCGGCAAGCGGCGGGTGCGGCGCTATAGTTGGCCTGCCATCGCGGTAGCCATGGCATTGAAAGGGTTGATGGCATGTTTTCGGTGTACTCACGGGCCGGGCGCGTGTTTCGCGGATCCATGGAACAACTGCGCCAGGTGGGTCACGTCGGAGCCGTTTCGCGCACCCGTGCGGTCGAGGCGGTGGGCGACGACGCGGGCCCAGCCCTGTTCAACCACCCCGTCCAGCCGGTTCCCGTGGACGAAGCGCACCGGGTGGCGCTGGCGGCCTATGGCCAGAGCCCGGTGCGCACCCGCCAGCCCCTGACCCGCGTTGACGCGCTGATGACGCGCAAGGTGGTCGCGGTGCAGGCCAGCATGACCGTGATGGACGCCTGGAAGCTGCTGGGCGGGCATGCGATCGGCCAGGCGCCGGTCATCAATGAGGCCTCCACGCTGGTGGGTCTGCTGTCGCGTGCCGAGCTGATGGCGCAGCGCGAGCTCACCGAGGACGAGACCGATCCCGCGGCCTGGCGCGCGCTGCTGCAGCGCAGCGTGGCCGAGCTGATGTGGACGCCGGTGCCCGGTGTGGCGCCCGACACCGACATCCGGCGCGCAGCGCAGGTGCTGCTGGACACGGGTCTGCCGGGCCTGCCGGTGACCGATGACGAGGGCCAGGTGATTGGTTTCCTGTCGCGCACAGACATCCTGCGGGCGGTGGTGACCGACCCGCCGCTGGATTTGTGGGGCTGAGCCGCCGGTGCGGACGGGGCGATGGCCGGGTAGCGGGCTCAGGCCGTGGTGTCGAGCAGCTGCCCCAGGGCGTCGTCGCCGCGCTTGAACACCGCCAGATTGGCCAGCGTCGCATTGTGCGCAGCCAGCAACGCCACCAAGTCCTGCTCCAGCGAGCCTTGGCCGCTGTTCCGCGCCACCAGTTCCGCCTCAACGCCACCGCCAGTCTGCTGCTGCAGCCGGGCCTGCACCCGCTGACTGCTGCCGCTGGCCTGGTTCGCGATGTTGTAGGCAGCAGCCTGCAACTGCAGGCTGCTGACCTTCAGCCCGGATGCGGCAATGCTGGTGGCGCTGTTCATGGCTGGCATTTTCGGCCATGGCAGGCGCCCCGTCCATCACTGCGACGGGCAGCGGCGTGCAATATGACCGCGCCTGTCAACAGCAGCCCCTGTTCGGGCGTTGTAACAGGCGCAGCAGTGGATTTACCATAGCTTCACTGAACTTCCATGTTCCACATAAATTCCAGCGGCATAGTGTGATTGCAGATTCAAACCCGAGGACCCAACCATGAAGAAATTGCTTGTTGTTGCGCTGGCCGCTGTCGCCGGCGTTTGTGCCGCCCAGGAAATGGGCCGGGTGGTGTCGAGCACACCCATGATCCAGCAGGTAGCGGTGCCACGCCAGGTCTGCACCAATGAGCAGGTAGCTGTAGAGGGTCAAAAATCCGGTGCTGGCGCCGTGATGGGCGGCATTGCCGGTGGCGCCATGGGCAATGCGGTGGGTGATGGCGGTGGCCGTGCGGCAGCCACCATGATCGGCATCATCGGTGGCGCCATGCTGGGCAACAAGATCGAAGGTTCGCAGCAACCCCAGGTGCAAAACGTGCAGCGTTGCAGCACCCAGACCTTCTACGAGAACCGCACCGTGAGCTACAGCGTGGTGTATGAGTTCGCCGGCAAGCAGTATTCGGTGATCATGCCGCGCGATCCGGGCCCGAACATCCGGTTGCAGATCACGCCGATGGTCAACTGAAGGCCCTCAGAGCCCGATTTCCGGTCGTTTTGAGATGTAAAAACGGCCGCAAGGCCCATGGATAAAGCACGGAACGCTCCTGAATCAGGAGCGTTTTCATTTCTGGCTGGCACCGCGAAGCAGATTGCAGAGTCCGTTTCACCAGACATTTCGGTCACTTGGCGGGACAGCACGCCGGGTACATCGCTGCAATCCACCCCATGACCATGCATCCCAATTGCCTGGCAACGTCCTTCTGGGGCACCAAAAACTATGCTGACTTTGTTGGTGGCATGCAGCAGTCCATCAGCAACATCAAGGTGCCGGCGGGCATCTACACCGGTGACAACCTGTTCACCTTCAACCGCAACCTGAGCTTTCTGGAAGACAGCGCCTTCACCGAGTCGGTGGTCCGCAACGCCACCACGGAAGTGGAAAAGTCCATTGTCTGGCGCACCTCGATTCTGTTGTGGGCAGCGCGCAATGGCCTGAAGCCGGAAGGCGACTTGGTCCAGGGTGGCTGCTACAAGGGCACGAGTGTGCGCATCCTGTGCGAAGCGCTGGACTTTGCCAGTATCGACAAGAAGTACTTACTGTATGACCTGTTCGAGCATG
>JANMKM010000472.1:0-1922 GCA_031372035.1 Rhodoferax sp.
CCGGCCTCGGACCCATTACCAGTGGTACTACTCGGAGCGCGGCGCCAACGCCAACATGTGGCATTGCGATCAGGGCGTGCACGCCTTCCTGCGCGCCTACTACCACGTCAAGAGCGCGGACTGGAGCGGCAATGCGCCACACCCGCTGCCGGACGCCAGCGCGGCGTCGCAGGCGCTGATGCCTACCTACTATCTGATGGACCAGGGCGTCGGCATGGCCCAGACCGTGGCGCCGTTCATGCCTACGCCGCAAGCCATTACCAGCTGCCGGTGGCTGCCGGAGCCAGAACTCGCGGTCTACAGCCGTGAATACAGCCGCACTGGTTTCCAGGGCGGCCTGCACTGGTACCGTTACGCCACCAGTGGCGCCTTTGCGGCCGAACAACTGGGCTGGGCTGGGCGCAGCATTGACGTGCCGGCCTGTTTCATCGCCGGTGCCAGTGATTGGGGCGTGTTCCAGAAGCCCGGCGACTTTGAGCGCATGCAGTCCCAGGCCTGTAGCCGGATGCTGGGAACCCATCTGCTTCCCGGTGCGGGCCATTGGGTGCAGCAGGAGCGGCCGCAGGAGGTGAGTGACTTGTTGTTGGCCTTCCTGCGGCGGGTACGGACCTGATTGCAACCGCCGCGCATCCGGCTGCAGCTTGCCTATGCCAGATTCAGTCCTTGAGCAGCAGCAGCTGACAAGGGCTGGGCGCTCCAGTCCGCGCCAGTGCGCGACACCTGCAAGGGCTGGGCGTTGCCCAACAGCGCCGGCGTCAGCGGCAACCGCAGCAAGGCCGCCAGGACCAGCAGGGTGCCGCCATGCGCCACCACCAGTACCCGCCCATGCCGGTCCAGTGCCCAGGCCAGGGCATCGCAGCTGCGCCCCACGAAGGCCTCCAGCGTTTCGCCGCCCGGTGGCACGCAGGCCCAATCCAGCTGCGCCGAGGAGCTGCCGATCAAGTCACCAAAGTTGCGCTCGCGCAGCCGGGCCGAGGTCTCCAGTGGCAAGACCCGTTCTGCAAGGATGATGGCGGCGGTTTCGCGGGCCCGCAGCATGTCACTGCACACCACACTGTCGATCGGGCAGGCTGCCAGCTGCGCGGCACAAGCCACTGCCTGGGACCTGCCGGTGGCGTTGAGCGGCTCATCCGGCCCCTGAAAGATGCGTTGCGCATTGCGCTCGGTCTGGCCATGCCGCGCAAACAGAAAACTGTCGCACGCCGGCGCCAGCACATGGCCCGCAGCAATGCGCTGCAAAGGCTCCAGGCCCAGTGGCAGACGCGGTGCGGCCGCAGTAACAAGTGTGGGATTCATGAATAAGGACCGGAAATTGTGCAGGCAGCGCCGGTATCCAGGCTGCGCGCGGTGTAACGGCAAGTAAGGGCAGGCCCTGGCCAGCCATCGGCGTAGGCGAGGCAGCGCCGCAGGGCGTTGTGAGGGGGTACCACAACTGGAGTCATTTGATGAAGCAAGCCATTGCATTTTCGCTGGTCACAGCGGCCGCGCTCGCAGCACCCTGGGCAACGGCCTCGGCCGCCGATGTCGGTGTGTCCATCGGCATCAACCAGCCCGGCGTCTACGGCCGCATCGACATCGGCCGCTTTCCGCAGCCAGCGGTGGTGTCGATGCAGCCGGTCGTGATCCAGAGCGCGCCTATGGCCGTTCATCGCCAGCCGATCTACCTGTACGTGCCGCCGGTGCACCAGCAACATTGGGGTCGCTACTGCCAGCGTTACCAGGCCTGCGGCCAGCCGGTGTACTTCGTCCAGGAGCAATGGGTGCGCGAGCGCTATCAGCACGAACACCCGCACTGGCGCGACCGCCACGGGCACGATGACCATGGTCGCCATGGCAAGCACGATGACCGCCGCGATGATCGGCGTGACGAACGCCACGGCGACCGGCGCTGACCGCGCTCAGGCGGCCCGCAGCCGTCGCAG
>JANMKM010000511.1:0-8091 GCA_031372035.1 Rhodoferax sp.
GCTGGAGGTTGTCGCGGGCGTTCGCCCTGAGCACGGCATGGGCCGTGGTGCCGGAGCCGGCAAAGCTGTCGAGAACCAGAGCGTCCGGTCCCGCTCCAATTTCGATCACCCTCTCAAGCAATTCGACCGGCTTTGGCGTAATGAATAGATCGCCGTCCAATCCGGATGACATCATCTGTGAAAGCGCTTGTTTCGAGTTGCGCGTGCTGCCAACATCTTCCCAATGCCAAAGCGTTTGCGGCACGACACCATCCTTGACCTCTGAAAGAAAGCGTTTGATACCTGGTCGATTGGTGCCACTCTCGCCCCACCAAATGCGCCCATCGGCATCAAGCTCGTCGAACTTCTCTCTGCTCACTCGCCAATAGCTTCCAGCGGGTGGGCCATCTATCACACGCCCACTCTTGGTGGTGATTGGGTAAAGGCCCTTGCTGAATTTGTTGCGTGCGGCCAGGTCACTGAGCAACCATGGGCCGCGCGGGTCGCCATCAGGGTTCTTATACCGCGCCACCATTTCTTCCGAACGAGGAAGGAGGTTCAAGCCCCAGTCTGCCTTTGACTTGGCATACACGATCAAGTAGTCGTGATCCTCGCTGAAGAATTCAGCTGTGTTTTTCGGACTGTCCATCTTGTGCCAAATGCAGGTCGCCACAAAATTCTCAGCGCCAAAAATCTCGTCCAGGATGTCGCGCGCGTGGTGCACCTCGTTGTCGTCCAGCGTGATCCAGATAGAGCCCTTCTCCGACAGCAGCTCACGCAGAAGCACCAGGCGCGGCCACATCATGCACAGCCACTTGTCGTGGCGCAGCATGTCCTCGGCGTCCACCGGGTTCGTAGACAGCCACTCCTTCATGATCGGGCTGTTGACGTTGTCGCTGTAGCACCAGCCTTCGTTGCCGGTGTTGTAGGGTGGGTCGATGAATACCAGGTCCACCTGGCCGGCGTAGCGCGGCAGCAGGCTCTTCAGAGCGTGCAGGTTGTCGCCGTGGATTACCAGGTTGCCGGCCAGGTCCGCCGGGCCGATGCCCTTGGCCTTGTCCACCAGCAACGGACGGTAGGGCACCGTCAGGTGGTGGTTGTAGACGTATTCTTTACCTTTGAAGATGATTTCTGGCATGGGGACACATTTTTGCACGCCTCGGCAGCGAGCCGAACGGCAGGGCGCGGCGGTGGGTGTCGTAGCGTCAATCATGTCGAAAAAGGTCTGACAATTCGACATGGAGCGCACTCAGACGCCGATCCAGGTCCTCAAGAGCCGGATTTTGCCCGATTTCACTCGGAAAAATGGCCGAAACCCGCATGGATAAAGCACGGAACGCTACTGATTGTGTAGCGGCTTGCGCGCCGTCCTGAAGCTCCACCAGGGCAGGGCACGGCGCAGCGACAGCACCTCGCCACACTGCGCCGGCGCATAGCCGGGCATGCCTGCCAGCTGCTGCTGCCAGGACGCGCTTTGCAGCAGGCCGAGCAGGGCCTGGGTCGATGGCTGCTCCAGGGCCGAGGCCAGGCACACCAGGTAGTAGTTCTCCAGCACCAGCGGCACGAAGTCCAGGCCGCGCAGCTGCGCAGCCAGCCCTAAGCCCAGGCCGGCGTCGGCCGTGCCTGAGGCCACGCGCTGGGCCACGGCGGCGTGTGAGGGCTCGGCATCGTCGTAACCCTGCAGCGCCGCAGCCGCCAGACCGTCGCGCGCCAGCAGTTCGTCCAGCAGCACCCGGGTGCCAGTACCCAGGCTGCGGTTCACATAACGTGCGCCACGCTGCTGCAGGTCGGCCAGGCTCTGCAGACCCAGCGGGTTGCCGCGGGCCACGATCAAACCCTGGCTGCGCTGGGCAAAGCCGATCACCTTGTGCAGGCCCGGGCGCAGCAGTGGCTTGTAGGTGCGTTGCGCAATCGAGCCGCGGGCGGCGCCCTGCATCACGTGGAAGCCGGCCATGCTGCAGCGGCCCTCGTTGAGCGCCCGGATCGCGTCCACACTGCCGCAGAACTGGATGTCCAGGTGCAGCTTGGTGGCACCCGGTGCCTGGGCAAAACTGCGCAGGCTGGCCAGGGCCTCGTCGTGGCTGGCATACAGGCTGGCCACATGGGTATCCGGGTCGAAGGCCTGGGCCAGGGCCCGTTCCAGGTCGCTGCGCAGGGCCTGGATCTGCGGCGCCAGCCGGGCCTGGGCCTGGCGCTCGGCCCACAGCAGCTTGTCGGCAAAGGCGCTCAGGCGGGCCGGCTGGCCGCGCTCCCAAAGAATCAGGTTCTGCCCCAGTTCCTGTTCCCAGCGCTTGAGCTCGCCCCAGACGTGGCGGTAGGACAAGCCCAGGCCGCGGGCGGCGGCACTGATTGAGCCTTGGGCCCGTACCGCCTGCAGCAGGTCCATCAGCGGGTTGCGGATCAGGCTGTCGGCCACGCTGGGCGCGCCCAGCGCATAGGAAATCTCGACTTGGTGCACGGTGTAGCAGGGGTGGCGCTGAAGGGATGGGGGCTGGACCGGATGGGGTGCCAGTATGGCGCAATGGCGCTGCCCTCTGGGTCGGGCGGTCCTATGCAAGGATGTGCATAGCTCGCGTTTACCGATGCGCCTCCGTGTGCTTGTCTCTAGAGTGGCAACAGACGATGACCGCCTTCACCGACAGCGCCAGCACCGCCCTGCAACTCCTGCTCAGCCTCAACCCCCAGTTGCTGGCCATCGTCGGCCGTTCGCTGGCGGTGAGCGCCACTGCCTGTGCCCTGGCCTGCAGCTTCGGCCTGGTGCTGGGCGCCTGGCTGGGTGTGGCCCGCTTTGCCGGCCGCGGCGCAGTGCTCACCCTGCTCAACACGTTGCTGGCGGTGCCTTCGGTGGTGGTGGGTCTGGTGGTGTACCTGTTGCTGTCACGCAGCGGTCCGCTGGGCGCCCTGGGGTGGCTGTTCTCCTTCAAGGCCATGGTGCTGGCCCAGACCATCCTGGTGTTTCCGGTGGTGGCGGCCCTGACGCGCCAGGTGGTGGATGACGCCGAAAGCAGCCACGGCGAGCAGTTGCGCTCGCTCGGCGCCGGTACGCTGCTGCGCAGCCTGCTGCTGGCCTGGGATACCCGCTATGCATTGCTGACCGTGCTGATTGCGTCCTTCGGCCGTGCTATCTCGGAGGTGGGTGCGGTGATGATCGTTGGCGGCAACATTGATGGCTTCACCCGCGTGAGGACCACCGCCATCGCACTGGAGACCAGCAAGGGCGACCTGCCACTGGCGCTGGCGCTGGGCCTGGTGCTGCTGGGTGTGGTGCTGCTGCTCAATGCAGTGATTGGTGCTTTGCGGCGCTGGCGCGAACAGGGCGATGGTGCCGGTGCGCTGCCCATGCCGGGGCTGGCCGCATGACTTGCCGGGCCGTTCCCAAGGGTCATGGCACCGCAGTGCGCAGTCGGAAAGTGTGCCCGTGAGCATGCCGCACCCGCTGACAGCTGCAGCGCTCGTGGTCTGTGCCCTGCGCGAGGTCGACCTGCGCTATGGCCGGGTGCTGGCGCTGCAGGGCGTGAACCTGCAGATTGCGCAAGGTGAACGGGTGGCGCTGGTGGGCTCCAATGGCAGCGGCAAGAGCAGCCTGCTGCGGCTGCTGCACGGCCTGGTGGCGCCGAGTGCCGGTACGCGCGAATGCGACCCGCTTGCGCGCCAGGCCATGCTGTTTCAGCGACCGCACATGCTACGGAGTTCGGTGCGCAACAACGTGGCCCTGGCGCTGTGGCTCGCAGGCACGCCTTGGGCTACCGCCAAGGCACGGGCCATGGAGGCCCTGGAGCGGGTGGGGCTGGGACCACTGGCTGCCCGCAATGCGCGCACGCTCTCGGGTGGGCAGCAACAGCGCCTGGCTCTGGCCCGGGCCTGCAGCCTGCAGCCGGCCGTGCTGCTGCTGGACGAGCCCACCGCCAGCCTGGACCCGCACGCCAAACGCGAGGTCGAGGCCCTGATGTCGCAGTTTGCCGCGCCGTCGTCGGCACAGGCCAGCGCGCCAGCGCGCACCATGGTTTTTTCCAGCCACAACCTGGGCCAGGTCAAGCGCCTGGCCAGCCGCGTGGTCTACCTGGAGCAGGGCCGGGTGCTGGCTGATCTGCCTACGGGACAGTTTTTCTACGGGCCTTTGCTGGAGCAGCGCTTCCGCGAAGCCCATTTGTTTGTCAAAGGAGAGCTTGCATGAAGGTTTCAGAGGTAAAACTGGCCAAGAGGCTTGTGCAGATTGCGCGGATAGCTACTATTTTCGTAGCGCAGGGGGTTGCCTGGGGGCAGGCCATCACGATGGCTTCAACCACCTCGACCGAGCAGTCGGGGTTGTTCGAGCACCTGTTGCCGGAGTTCAAGCGTGCCAGCGGCATCGACATCAAGGTGGTGGCGCTGGGCACCGGGCAGGCGCTGGACATGGGCCGGCGCGGCGACGCCGACCTGCTGTTCGTGCATGACCAGACAGCCGAGGAGAAGATCGTGGCCGACGGTTTTGCCGTCAAGCGCTATCCTGTGATGTACAACGACTTCGTGCTGGTGGGGCCGGCCAGCGACCCCGCCAAAGCGCGTGGCCGCGATATCGTCGAGGCATTGAAGAAGCTCGCCCGCACGAATGCCCCCTTCATCTCGCGCGGCGACAAGAGCGGCACGCACGCGGCGGAGTTGCGCTACTGGACGCAAGCCGGCGTGGCAGCGACAAAGGGCAGTGGCTACAAGGAATGCGGTTGCGGCATGGGGCCGGCGCTGAACATCGGCAGTTCGGCCGGCGCCTATGTGCTGACCGACCGCGGCACCTGGCTCAGCTTCAAGAACCGGGGCGATCTGACCATCATGGTGGAGGGCGACAACCGCCTGTTCAACCAGTACGGCGTGATGGTGGTGAACCCGGCCAGGCATCCGCATGTCAAGGTGGCCGAGGCCCAGAAGTTTGTCGACTGGGTGATCTCCGCGCCGGGGCAGGCGGTGATCGCCAGCTACAAGATCGGCGGTGAACAGCTGTTCTTTCCGAATGCGCCGAAATGAGGCTCTGGCCAGGCAAGGCCCGCCCTGAGCCGGTTGCATGGTTCTGGCGCAGCAGGGTGCCGGTCCGGTCGGGCCTGGCGAGCGCTCTGTGGCTGCTGGCCGCGCTGCCAGCCCTGGTCCCGGGCGTTGCATGGGCGCAAGCCGCGCCGGTCCTGCTTGAAGTTTCTGGCCAGGTCCATCAGCCGCTGGCATTGACACGCGAGCAGCTGCTGGCACTCAAGCGCAAGGAGTACACCGAGAGCCGCAGCGTGCAGCAGGACGGCAAGGAGGTGGTGCTGCGCATCGTCTTCCAGGGCGTGCCGCTGCGTGAGCTGCTGGACCGCGCCGGGCTCAAGCCGGACCGGCGCGAGATCCGCAAGGCGGTGGTGCTGCTGACGGCGCAGGACGGCTACCAGACCAGCTTTTCCTGGGGTGAGCTGTACAACAGCCAGGTCGGTGATGGTGTCGTGGTGGTGCTGCGCCACGGCCCGGACGAATTGCTGGACACCGAGAGCTTTGCCTCGCTGCGCTCCCTGCAGGACCTGCGCCCCGGGCCGCGCCATGTGCGCTGGCTGACCCGGGTCGAGGTGCTGTTGCCGCAGGGCCGCACGCCCTGAAGCGGTTTGCGGCAGTTCGGTGCCGCCGTTCAGTCCAGGATCGCCACGCCCTTGATCTGGGCAAACACCTGCAGGCCCGGCGCCAGGGCCAGTGCTGCCACCGAGCGCTGCGTCAACCGCGCCAGCAGCCGGGTGCCATGCACGTCCAGCGCCACCATGGTCTGGCCCGCTCTGTCGTCGCGCAGCGCCAGAATGGTGGCACTCAGAATGTTCTGGATGCTGGTGCCGCTCTGGCGTTGCAGCGTCAGGCTGACATCGCGCGCCTGCACCCGCAGCTGCAGCGTTTGGCCCACCGGGCGCGCGCGTGCGCTGCTGAGCTGCAGCACCCCGGCCTGCCCTCCATCCACACCGAATGCGATGCGCGTGATGTAGTCGCGCGGGTCGTGGTCCAGCACCTGGCCGCTGACCACCGCGCTGGCAGCATCGCCTTGGGCCAGCGGCAGGTCAAGCCGGGTCAACAGTTCACTGGTGGGGCCGTGCGCCAGCACCCGGCCAGCGTCCAACAGCACCAGGTGTTCCGCCAGCCGCGCCACCTCGTCCAGGGCGTGGCTGACATAGAGCACCGGGATGTCCAGCTCGGTGTGCAACCGTTCCAGGTAGGGCAGCACCTCGGCCTTGCGGGCGGCGTCCAGTGCCGCCAGGGGTTCGTCCAGCAGCAGCAGGCGCGGGCTGCTGGCCAGTGCCCGGGCAATGGCCACGCGCTGCTGTTCGCCACCGGACAGACCAGAGATGCGACGCTCCATCAGGTGCCCGATGCCCAGCAGGTCCACGGTCTGCTGCAGTGCCACCCGGCGGTCGGCCACCGGTACCCGGCGCATGCCGTATTCCACATTGCCGCGGACCGTGAGGTGGGCAAACAGGCTGGCGTCCTGGAACACGAAGCCTATCGGCCGCCGGTGCGTGGGCAGGAACAACTGCCGGGCATCGTCCTGCCACAGGTCGTTGTTGACCTGTACCCGCCCGCCAGGCGCGTGCACCAGGCCGGCGATGGCGCGCAGGCAACTGGTCTTGCCGCAGCCGGACGGGCCGAACAGGGCACTCACGCCGCGGCCCGGCAGATCCAGGTCCACATCCAGCGCAAAGCCGGGATAGCCGAGCTTCAGCCGTGCCTGTAGCCTGCCGGGTGTGGATTCAGCGTTCACCGCTTGCGTCCGGTCGGGTTGAGCACGTACAGCGCCAGCAGCACCGCGAACGAGAACAGCAGCATGCCGCCGGCCAATCCATGCGCCTGGGCATACTCCAGCGCCTCGACGTGGTCGTAGATCTGCACCGAGACCACGCGGGTCTGGTTGGGGATGTTGCCGCCAATCATCAGCACCACGCCGAACTCGCCCACGGTATGGGCGAACCCCATCACCGTGGCCGTGAGGTAGCCGGGCCGTGCCAAGGGCAATACCACGCTGAAGAAGGTGTCCAGTGGCGATGCCCGCAGCGTGGCTGCGGCTTCCAGCGGGCGCTCGCCCATGGCCTCGAAAGCGTTCTGCAGCGGCTGCACCACGAACGGCATGGAGTACAGCACCGAGCCCAGCACCAGGCCGGCAAAGCTGAAGGACAGCAGGCCCAGCCCCAGCGATTGCGTCAGCTGACCGACGGGCCCGTTCGGCCCCAGCGTGACCAGCAGATAGAAGCCGAGCACCGTGGGTGGCAGCACCAGCGGCAGCGCCACCAGGGCCCCAACCGGTCCCTTGAGCCAGGAGCGGGTGCGCGCCAGCCACCAGGCCAGTGGCGAGCCCAGCAGCAGCAGGATCAGCGTGGTCAGCGTCGCGAGCTTGAGCGTGAGCATGATCGCGCCCCAGGCGCTTGCGGACGGCATCGTCAGGGCAGGTGCTTCAGCGCCAATTGCGCCAAGCGCCACCCGGCAAGGCGCAGCAATGGCTCACAGCACATAGCCATAGCCGCGGATCAAGGCGCGTACCTTGTCGCTACGCAAATAGCGCAGCAGGGCCAGGGCGGCTGCCTGGTCCTTGCCCGGCAGCAGCAGCACCGCGTCCTGGCGGATCGGCTGGTGCATGCTGGGCGGCACCAGCCAGACCGAGCCAACGCCCACCTGGCCATCGACCATCACCTGCGACAAGGCCACAAAGCCCAGTTCGGCGTTGCCGCTGGCGACGAACTGGTGCGTCTGTGCGATGTTTTCGCCGGTAACGAACTTCGGTGTCAGCGTGCTTGCCAGCCCGAGTTTGTCCAGCACCTGCATGGTGGCGGCGCCGTAGGGCGCGAGCTTGGGGTTGGCAATGGCCAGGTGCTTGAACCCGGCCTTGCGCAGCACTTCGGGCCGGCCATCGATCAGGTCGGGCCGCGCGCTCCATAGCGCGAGCCGTCCGATAGCGTAGGTGAACTGGGAGCCGGCCACGGCACGCTGCTCCTGTACCAGCCGTGTTGGCGTCTCAAAGTCGGCCGACAGCAGCACCTGGAACGGTGCACCGTTGACGATCTGTGCGTAGAACCGCCCCGTGGCGCCAAATGACAACTCGGCCTTGTGGCCGGTGTCTTTCTCGAACGCGACGGCGATCAGCTT
>JANMKM010000646.1:0-6495 GCA_031372035.1 Rhodoferax sp.
GGCTCCAGTGGCGCTGCCACCGTTGGGCTCGCAGGCGTTGCGGACAGCGGCGTCGGGCCGGTATCCTCATCGAGTGTCAGCTCCACGGCTGCCGGTGTGGTGTCATGCTCCAACGGAGGTGGTGAAAGATCCAGCTCGGGCAGCATCATGAGGTCGGGCGCCGGGCCCGTCGTGGCTGCGACCGGTGCTGGCGCAGAGGCTGCTGGCAGATCCAGCCCAAAGTCCAAATCGAGTGCCGCAGGTGCGGGCGCGGGTACGGCCTTCATGCTGACCGTGGACTGTGAATCGTGTGCAGTTGCGACGGGTGCCGGCGCAGCCGGCAGGTCGTCCAACGAGAAATCGAGATCAAGGTCCAGGTCTATGGGCGTTGATCCGGTGACAGGTGTTGTCGGTTGCGTCGAGGACTGGGTGCTGGTGGCAAAACTGACGGTGTCATCCAGCGCCGCAGGGCGTGACACCCCCGCACCAAACGCAGGTTGACCGCCAGGCTGGTACAGCGCGTTGGTTGGGTCAATGGTCAAGCCCAGGTCGCAGATGCGGTCCCACTCCGGACCCTCGCCATTGGTGACCTTGTAGGCTTGGCTGGCGACCCCCTCAAAGCCCTTGTTGTCACGCCGTTTGGCGTAGATTTCCAAAAGCTTCTGGTGAATCGCGACCCGGCCTGAGTTATTGCGCAGGGCTTCCTTCAGGATTTCCTCTGCCTGCAAGTCACGACCGTAGGCCAGGTACACGTCAGCCTCTGCAACCGGGTCGACGTCATCCGCGGCATCGAGCTGGCTGGGCGTGTAGACCATGGAGGAGCCGGTCGCGGCGCCATCGTTGGTGTCGATACGCTGACCGCCGCTGGCCCCGAAAAACGAGTCAGGCTGCAGCCGGCTTTCAAGGAAAGCGCTGTCGACCTGGCCGCTGTTGCGGCGTTGCCGCATGCGGTAGAAGCCGAAGCCGGCCAGCAAGGCCAGCAGACCACCAGCCGCAGCCGGCACCAAGGGATTTTCCAGGATCGCGTCCAGGAAGCTGGGCTCCGCAGGCGGTGCGGCCGCAGGTATCGGTGTACGCGCGCTGGCCACAGGCTTGGCAGCAGCAGCAGGCGCCGCCGATACCGCGGGCATCGGCGTGGCTACGGCGACCTTGGGGGCGCTGCTGGCTGGCACAGTTGGCGCCGCCACTGACACTGAAGGTGCCATTGGCGTGCTGGCAGGTTTGGCTGGCGCGGCACTGGCGCTTCCGGCTGGGCCGCTGGCTGCACCGATCTTGCTCAGCTCGGCAATGTTCTTTGAGATCTCCTTGGCCCGGCTTGCTGCTTCAGCTGCCTGGCGTTCCTTGGTGATCTTCTCCTCTGCCGCCTTGGCCTCAACGGAGCCCTTGGACAGCGTCAGCTTGTCCGGCGCCGCGCCTGAGGCTTTCTTGTCGCTTACCTTGGCCTGCACGTTGCCCGACGACACGCGATCCGGTGTCGAAACCGGTGTTGCTGGCGCACTGCCTGCCAGCTTCTTTCGGAAGTCGTTGAAATCCTTGCTCTGTGCGATGACCAGTTGCGTAGCTTCCGCAGTGCCAGTCGCCTGAGCCTGCTGGGCTGATGGAATCTCCACCACCGCGCCCGCCTTGATACGGTTCAGGTTGCCGCGCACAAAAGCATCCGGGTTGGCACGCAGCAGGGCCACCAGCATTTGATCCAGGGAAACGCTGGCTGGCTTGTTCGCCCCGGCAATCTTGCTGGCGGTATCGCCCGGCTGCACCGTTACCTGCTTGACCGGCTCACTGGCCGGGCGCGCGGACGTACCACTGGCTGGCGCTGTACCACGCGGCGGTGCGGCTGCCGCGCGGGCAGGCGTGGCTGGGGGTGCGGTTGGCGGCGTCGCACTTGGGGCTGCCGGAGTGGCGCTGACCTGTGGCGCCGTGAGCGCTGCGCCTGCACTTGGTCGCAGGCTCGGCGGGTCGAACAACATCGTGTAGTCACGCACGATACGGCCAGACGCCCAACTGGCCTCCAGAATCATGTCCACAAAGGGGTCGTTGATGCTGCGTTCGCTGCTCAAGCGGATATAGGCTCGACCATCGGCGCGGCGTTGCAGGCTGACCTGCAATGTGGACATGGCCGGGTTGTATTCGAGGCCGGCAGCGCGAAAGGCTTCTGGCAGTGCCACCCCAGCCTTGAGGGATGCGGCCTCTTCGGCGTTAATCTCGGGGATCTCAATCTCGGCCCGCAGTGGTTCGCCCAGTGCCGATTGGACGATGATGCGCCCCAAGGACAGGGCCTTCACGTCGGTTCCCCACAGGCACAGCAGCGTAGTTGCCGCCGCCAAGGCGGTCCTGCGCCAGTGATGTGTCTTTGCAATCAATTTATGGGCCTCCGATGCTCAGGCGACTGGCAATTATTTCTCATGACGCGCAAACATACGCCTCGACAGTCAAAAGTTAAAAAGTACCTTAACATCAATGTCTTAGCCTGACAAGCTAAGAAGGCTTCTAACTTTCGGCCAGATGCCATTCGGGTCGCACGCCACCATGCCAATGTTGTCATTCGGCAACGACCCAGGCCATGCCTTGTGACGCTTAAGCCCAGTATCGACCGCAACACCTGTGTGGTCAATCTGACCGTCAGCATGCCGCCGCCGGGGCCTTGTTTCAGGCTTCAAGCAAGACCCTGAGCATCCGACGCAAAGGTTCCGCGGCGCCCCAAAGCAATTGGTCGCCGATCGTGAAGGCGCCCAGGAACTCCGGACCCATCGCCAGCTTGCGCAATCGTCCGACCGGAATGTCCATGGTGCCGGTCACCGCCACCGGCGTCAATCCGGCGAGACTGGCCTCTTTGGTGTTGGGTATCAGCTTGGCCCAAGCATTGTCATGCGCAATCATGGTCTCGATGTCAGCCAGGGGAACATCTCGCCGCAGCTTGATGGTCAGGGCCTGGCTGTGGCAACGCATTGCACCGACCCGCACGCAGATGGAATCGATTGGCACTGACGATTGTCCGAAGCCGACGCCCCGGCCCAGGATCTTGTTGGTTTCAGCACCGCCCTTCCACTCTTCCAGACTGGTGCCATCGCCCCGGTCGGCGTCGATCCAGGGAATCAGGCTACCGCCGAGAGGTACGCCGAAGTTGGTCACTTCCTGCGGGCTCATGCCGCGCTGCTTGGCAATCACCTTGCGGTCGATCTCCAGAATGGCGGACGTCGGGTCGTCCAGCAGACTGCGAACTTCGGCATTCAGCGTACCGTACTGGGTCAGTAACTCACGCATGTGCTGCGCACCGCCGCCCGACGCAGCCTGGTAGGTGGTACAGGTCATCCACTCGATCAGATCCGCTTTGAACAAGGCGCCCACGCCCATCAGCATGCAACTGACAGTGCAATTGCCCCCTATATAGTCACGCACGCCACGGGTCAGGGCCGTGTGGATCACAGGCAGATTGACGGGGTCCAGGATAATGACGGCGTCATCCTGCATACGCAGCGTCTTGGCCGCATCAATCCAATAGCCCTTCCACCCCCGCGCCCGCAGCTCGGGATACACCCGCTTGGTGTATTCGCCACCTTGTGCCGTGATGATGATGTCACAGCGCTTGAGGGCTTCGATGTCGTGCGCGTCCTTCAGGGTGGTCTCGTTCTTGGCCATGGCGGGAGCACGGCCACCAGCGTTGGACGTGGAGAAGAATACCGGTTCGATCAGCGCAAAGTCGCTCTCTGCCTGCATGCGTTGCAGCAGGACCGATCCCACCATGCCGCGCCAGCCTACGAGGCCGACAACATTTCCCACTTTCATTGGTTTGCCCTTTCAGATGTTGAATCTTCATCTGGCCGGCTCGTCAAGCCGGATGGGCGCGACGAACCAGGCCTGTCTAGCCCTTGATGGTCGTCGTTTTGGTCATGTACACGTGGCCGACAGCAGGCGCACCCGATACCGGATTGCCGGATGGGTGCACTGGCACAGGCTTGAACACGACGCGGTACATGAGCCAATTCTAAGCGACGCTAACGCAGTGCCCTGATCACGGCGTCACCCATTTCGCGGGTACCAACCAGGACACAGCCCGGGCTGACTATGTCCGCGGTGCGCAGGCCCTGCGCCAATACCGCCCCGACTGCCGGTTCGATGCGTTGTGCTGCATCCGGCCGCTTCAGACTGAAGCGCAGCATCATGGCGGCGCTCAGGATCGTGGCCAGGGGGTTGGCTATTCCCTTGCCGGCGATGTCGGGTGCGCTGCCATGGCTGGGTTCGTACAGGCCCTGGCTGGTGGCATTCAGGCTGGCCGAAGGCAGCATGCCTATGGATCCGGTAAGCATCGCGGCCTCATCACTGAGGATGTCGCCAAACATGTTGCCGGTGACGATCACATCGAATTTTTTGGGCGCTCGCACCAATTGCATGGCGGCGTTGTCCACATACATGTGATCCAGCGCTACATCCGGGTATTGCTGTCCGACGTCTGACACCACATCGCGCCAAAACTGAAAGGTTTCCAGCACATTGGCCTTGTCAATACTGGTCACACGCTTGCTGCGTTGCCGGGCGGCCTGGAATGCCACGTGGGCAATACGCTCGACCTCGGGTCGGCTGTAGCGCATGGTATCGAACGCTTCCTCGGCGCCCGGAAACAAACCATCGACCGCGGTACGCCGGCCGCGGGGCTGGCCGAAATAGATGTCGCCTGTCAATTCACGGATGATCAGGATATCCAGGCCCGCAATCAGTTCCGGCTTCAGGCTCGATGCCGCCACCAATTGTTCGTAGCAGATGGCGGGCCGGAAATTGGCGAACAGTCCCAACGCCTTGCGCAAGCCCAGGACCGCTTGTTCAGGGCGCAGGGCGCGATCGAGCCGGTCGTACTTCCAGTCACCCACGGCGCCAAACAGCACGGCATCAGACTGCTGCGCCAGTTTCAACGTGGCCGGCGGCAATGGATGTCCATGGACCTCATATGCGGCACCACCCACCAGAGCCGTTTCCAGTTCCAGTTTCAGGTCCAGGGCTTCCAGCACCCGCACCGCTTCGGCCACGATCTCGGTTCCAATGCCATCGCCGGGCAGGACTGCAACTTTCATGGTTCGGTATCCGATGATTCAGGGAGAAGGGATGGGTTCAGGCGCGCCAGGTATTCGCGAGCCACGGCTTTTGCGCCAGGCGCGCTGCTTCGAATGAGCGGATCTTGTCTGCATGCCGCAAGGTCAGGCCAATGTCGTCGAATCCGTTGACCAAGCAGTACTTGCGGAATGGCTCAATGTCAAAGGTGATCTCCTCGCCTCCAGGGCAGACGATGACCTGGCGCTGCAGGTCAATCGTCAAGCTGTACCCGGGGAAAGCGGCCGCAGCATCGAACAGCCGGCTGACCGTCGTTTCCGGCAATGCGATCGGCAAGAGCCCATTCTTGAAACTGTTGTTGAAGAAGATGTCGGCGTAACTTGGCGCAATCATCGCCCTGAAGCCATATTGCTCCAGAGCCCAGGGCGCATGTTCCCGCGACGATCCGCAGCCGAAGTTCTTGCGCACCAGGAGAATGGAGGCACCCTGGTAACGGGCCTGGTTCAGGACGAACTCCGGATTGAGCCGTCGACTCGCCGGGGGCTGCCCAGGAAAGCCTGGGTCCAGATAGCGCCAGGCATCGAACAGGTTTTCACCAAATCCCGTGCGCCGGATCGACTTCAGGAACTGTTTCGGGATGATGGCATCGGTGTCGATATTTTCCCGATCCAGTGGCGCGACGACACCGGTGTGAACTGTGAATGCTCTCATTTCTTCTTCGCCACGTCTTCAATCTTCTCGCCAGCCTTTTGCAGGTCCTGACCAACACCCTTGACGGTATTGCAGGCGCACAGACCGAGCGTCAGCATCAGCGCCAGGGTTGAAGCAATACTCTTCATGCGGACTCCTTCACACGTGTACGTCTATCATCAGGCAAACTGGCGCACGTCAACAAAGTGACCATGTACCGCAGCGGCAGCGGCCATGGCCGGGCTGACCAGATGGGTGCGCCCGCCTGCGCCCTGCCGTCCTTCGAAATTGCGGTTGCTGGTCGACGCGCAGCGCTCCTGCGGCTCCAACCGATCGGCGTTCATCGCAAGGCACATGGAGCATCCAGGCTCGCGCCATTCGAAACCAGCAGCCTTGAAAATCTGGTCCAGACCCTCCTTCTCCGCCTGTTCCTTGACCAGCCCCGAGCCTGGAACCACCATGGCCAGACGCACATTTTTGGCAACTTTGAGCCCCAATTTGCGCACCATTGCTGCGGCCTCACGCATGTCCTCGATCCGGCTGTTGGTGCAGGAACCGATGAATACCTTGTCCACAAAAATGTCACCCAGGGCCTTGCCGGGTTGCAGGCCCATGTAGACCCGAGCACGGTCAATGGCGTCGCGCCGCACCGGGTCCTTCTCCTTGTCGGGGTCCGGCACCCGGCCGTCGATACCCAGCACCATCTCGGGTGACGTGCCCCAGGTGACCTGTGGCACGATCTGCGCTGCATCCAGTTCAACGGTCGCGTCAAAGTGCGCATCCGCG
>JANMKM010000586.1:0-8981 GCA_031372035.1 Rhodoferax sp.
GGTTGAGGGCGAGACCGCTGCGCTGGCGGCCAGGCTGGCCCGGCGCAGCCACGTTGACGCCATGGCGCAGGCCGTGGCCTCGATGCAGACCGACGCCGACAACGGCGTCATGCCGCTGGAGGGCGACCGCGCCTTCCACACCGCCATCGTCGAGGCCTGCGGAAGCGTGGTGCTGACCGAGACCGTGCAGGCCTTCTGGGATTCACGCCGCGGGCCGCTGTTCGAGCGCCTGGGCAACTATTTCGAGACCGTGAAATCCTGGCGCTCGGCCATCGCCGAGCACCAGGCTATCCTGGACGCGATCCGCAGCCATGCACCGGAGGCCGCCCGCGCCGCCATGCATGCCCACATGGACAAGTCCCACAGCCGATTCAGCGCGAGCTGGCGCCGCGCCAACAGTTCCTGAGCCCAGCACACACCACCCACTAGGAGACCCCATGTCCAAACGCTTTACCCTCAAGACCATAGCTGCCTGCGCCTTGCTGGCAGGCACTGTGGGCATGTCCGCACCCGCGCAGGCGCAGACCAAACTGAAATGGGCACATGTCTACGAAACCTCCGAGGCTTATCACAAGTGGGCCCTTTGGGCTGCGGACGAGATCAAGAAGCGCACCAGCGGGCGCTACGAGATGCAGGTGTTTCCGGCCTCCAGTCTGGGCAAGGAGTCTGATATCAACCAGGGCCTGACCCTGGGCACGGTGGATGTGATCTACACCGGCCAGGCCTTCGCCGCCCGCACCTATCCGCCACTGGCCATCGGCGGCGCGCCCTTCATGTTCCGCGACTTCAACCACTGGAAGAAGTATTCGGAGAGCCCGGTGCTGCAGACCCTGATGGACGACTACTACAAGAAGGGCGGCAACCGCCCGCTGGCGGTCACCTACTACGGCGTGCGCCACACCACGGCCAACAAGGCGATCAACAAGCCCGAGGACATGGCGGGCCTGAAGCTGCGGGTACCGGACGCACCGCTGTACGCCATGTACCCGAAGGTGGTGGGTGCCAACGCCACGCCGATCGCCTTTGCCGAGGTCTACCTGGCGCTGCAGAACAAGACCGTGGACGCCCAGGAAAACCCGCTGCCGACGATCGAGGCCAAGAAGTTCTATGAGGTGCAGTCGCACATCAACCTGACAGGCCACATCACGGAGATGCTGCTCACCATCGTCAGCGGCTCCACCTGGAACAAGCTCTCCGACGCCGACAAGAAGACCTTCGAGACCGTATTGCAGGAGGCGGCAGCGAAGGCCACCGATGACATCGTGGCCTCCGAGGCCAAACTGGTGGATGCCTTTGCCACGCAGTACAAGAAGACCGTGGTCAAGTCGGACCGTGCCGCCTTCGGTGCGGTATTCCAGAAGTTCCACCTCGGGCCGGACGCCACCTGGGACAAGGCGCTGTACGACAAGGTCCAGGCCATCAAGTAAGAACCCAGGCTCTGAGCCCCATGGCCGAAGTCGACATCGACGCCCTGCCCCACGTGATGGGGGACGACGGACAGTTCCACGCCCAGGACGAAGCCGTGGATCTGTCCGGCACCACGCTGGAAGGCTGGGTTGCAGTGAGCATCTTCTGGGTGCTCGGCGCCACCGTGTTCTACCAGTTCTTCACGCGCTACGTGCTCAACAACTCTGCAGCCTGGACCGAAGAGATCGCGCGTTTCCTGCTGATCGGCATGGTGTTCACGGGTGCTGCCATCGGCGTGGCCAAGAACAACCACATCCAGGTGGATTTCTTCTACCGCTTCATGTCACGGGCCGTGGGCCGCACCCTGTCCACCACCGTCGACCTGCTGCGGGTGCTGTTCTACGGCGCCACCGTGGTACTCACCATTCTGATGATGGACAAGCTGGGCAACAGTTCGCGCATGACCCTGGTCGACCTGCCGATGAATGTGGTCTACGGCGTCTGCCTGGCCGGGTTTGCCGCCATGACCTGGCGTTCGATGCAGGTTGCCTGGGTCCACCACCGGCGCGGTTTCAGCGTGCTGGAGCGCCCCATGACCAGCATCGAAGACCGCTGACCATACAACCCACCGCAGCCCATGCTCAAGATCATTTTCCTGACCCTGATGGGTGGCGGCCTGCCGGTCGCCGTGGCCATGGCCGGCTCGGTCTTGGTCTACATCCTGTGGACCGGCGACATGCCGGCGTTCGTGGTGGTGCACCGGATGATCAGCGGCATCGACAGCTTTCCGCTGCTGGCCGTGCCCTTTTTCATCTTCGCCGGCAACCTGATGAACAACGCCGGCATCACCAACCGCATCTACAACTACGCGCTGGCGCTGGTGGGCTGGCTCAAGGGCGGCCTGGGCCATGTGAATGTGGTCGGCTCCGTGATTTTTGCCGGCATGAGCGGCACGGCGATTGCCGACGCCGCAGGCCTGGGCACGATCGAGATCAAGGCCATGACCGACCACGGCTACAGCAAGGAGTTCTCGGTCGGGGTCACGGCGGCGTCGGCCACGCTGGGCCCGATCATCCCGCCGAGCCTGCCGTTCGTGATCTACGGCATGATGGCCAATGTCAGCGTCGGCGCGCTGTTCCTGGCCGGCATCCTGCCCGGCGTGCTGATGGCGGTGCTGATGATGCTCACGGTGGCCTACTTTGCGCACAAGAACGGCTGGGGTGCCGACATCAAGTTCGAATGGCCGCGGGTGCTCAAGGCCCTGGGCGAGACCGCGGTGGTGATTGGCTGGCCGCTGCTGCTCTGGCTGCTGGTCGACACCTTCGGGCTGCCGGCCCAGGCCACGGTGATGGGCGGACTGGCGTTGCTGTTCGTCGCCGACAAGCTATTCAAATTCCAGGCCGTGCTGCCGATCATGACGCCGGTGCTGTTGATCGGCGGCATGACCACCGGCATCTTCACCCCCACCGAGGGCGCGATTGCGGCCTGCCTGTGGGCCATGGTCCTGGGCCTGTTCTGGTACCGAACACTCAGCTGGAAGATGTTTGTCAAGGTCAGCCTGGACACTGTCGAGACCACGGCCACGGTGCTGTTCATCGTGGCGGCGGCCAGCATCTTTGGCTGGATGCTCACCGCCACCGGCATCACCGCCGCCATCGGCGAATGGGTGCTGGGCTTCACGAAGGAGCCCTGGGTGTTCCTGCTGCTGGCGAACCTGCTGATGCTGTTTGTCGGTTGCTTTCTGGAGCCCACCGCCGCCATCACGATCCTGGTGCCGATCCTCATACCCATCTGCCAGAAGCTGGGCATCGACCTGGTTCACTTTGGCCTGGTGATGGTGCTGAACCTGATGATCGGCCTGCTGCACCCGCCCATGGGCATGGTGCTGTTCGTGCTGGCGCGCGTGGCCAAGCTGTCGGTGGAGCGCACCACCATCGCCATCCTGCCTTGGCTGGTACCCCTGCTGGGCAGCCTGGTGGTCATCACTTATGTGCCCGCGGTGGTACTGTGGTTGCCGAAGATGTTTTTCTAGTACCTTGTGGGACAGACCAACTTACATGAGCGCAGCGAATGAAGTTGCTCTGTCCTCAACCGTTCAAGCCTTGTGGGACAGACCAACTACTCTGAGCGCAGCGAAGAGAGTTGCTCTGTCCTCAACTGATCAAGAATCATGAACCCCTACATCCGCCTCCACCCCAACGACGACGTCCTCATCGCCCGCTCCCAGCTCCTGGGCGGCACCGTGATCGAGAGCGTCACCGTGCGCGGCCTGATCCCGCCCGGCCACAAGGTTGCCACGCATGACATTGCCACCGGCAGCCCGGTACGGCGTTACAACCAGATCATCGGATTTGCCTCGCGTCCCATCGCTGCCGGCGAGCACATCCACACCCAGAACCTGGACATGGGGCCGGACAAGGGCGACTTTGCCCGCGACTACGCCTTCGGCGCCGACGTCAAGCCCGAGCCGGCTAGGCGCGAGGCGCTGTTCCAGGGCATCGTCCGTGCCGACGGCCGGGTGGCGACGCGCAACTACATCGGCATCCTGTCCAGCGTGAACTGCTCGGCCACCGCGGCGCGCGCCATTGCCGACCACTTCTCGCGCCAGACAAACCGACAAGCGCTGGCCGACTTCCCCAACGTGGACGGGGTGGTGGCCCTGACCCATGGCACCGGCTGCGGCATGGACAGCGACGGCACCGGCATGCAAATCCTGCAACGCACCCTGGCCGGCTATGCCACGCACCCCAACTTTGCCGCGGTGCTGGTGGTGGGGCTGGGCTGCGAGTCGAACCAGATCAACGCCTGGCTGGCCAACAGCAGCCTGCGCGAAGGCGAAGACCTGCGCGTCTTCAGCATCCAGGACACGGGCGGAACACGCAAGACCGTAGCCAAAGGCATCGCCCTGATCGAGGAAATGCTGCCACGCGCCAACCTGGCCACCCGCGCCCCCTGCAGCGCGGCCCACATCACGATCGGCCTGCAGTGCGGTGGCTCGGACGGCTACTCCGGCATCAGCGCCAACCCGGCGCTGGGTGCGGCGGTGGATATTCTGGTGGCGCATGGTGGCGCCGCCATCCTGTCGGAAACGCCCGAAATCTACGGCGCCGAGCACCTGCTGACGCGCCGCGCCGTGCGCCGCGACATCGGCGAGAAGCTGATCGCCCGCATCAAGTGGTGGGAGAACTACACCAACATCAACGAGGGCGAAATGAACAACAACCCCTCGCCCGGTAACAAGGCCGGGGGCCTGACCACCATCCTGGAAAAGTCGCTCGGCGCCGTGGCCAAGGGGGGAACGAGCAACCTGCAGGCGGTGTACGAATACGCGCAGCCGGTGGACAAGCGCGGCTTCGTCTACATGGACACGCCGGGCTACGACCCGGTCAGCGCCACCGGCCAGGTGGCGGGCGGCGCCAACATGATCTGCTTCACCACCGGCCGCGGGTCGGCCTACGGCTGCGCCCCGGCGCCGTCATTGAAGCTGGCCACCAATACCGCCCTGTGGCTCAAGCAGGAGGAAGACATGGACATCAACTGCGGCGAGATCATCGACGGCACGGTGAGCGTGGCCGAGATGGGCCAGCGCATCTTCGCCCAGGTGCTGGCCACGGCCTCGGGCGCGCGCAGCAAGAGCGAGCAGCACGGCTACGGCCAGAACGAATTCGTGCCCTGGCAGGTCGGCGCTGTGATGTGAGACAACCATGACAAAAATCGTTCAAGCCCAGGACCTGCAAGCACGGACCGCTACTATTCTGGTAGCAGCCGGGAGCGCGCATGCGGAAGCCGACTGCGTGGCCGCCAATCTGGTGATGGCGAACCTGAGCGGCCACGACTCGCATGGCGTGGGCATGGTGCCGCGCTATGTGGACGCGGTGCTCGAAGGCGGCCTGAAACCCAACACCGCGCTCAAGGTGCTGGTGGACCTGGGCACCCTGTTGTCGCTGGACGGCCAGCGCGGCTACGGCCAGGTGATCGGCGAACAGGCCATGGCGCTTGGCATCGCGCGGGCTAAAGCGCACGGCAGCTGCATCATGACGCTGGCCCAGTCGCACCACCTGGGGCGCATCGGCCACTTTGCCGAGATGGCAGTGGCGCAAGGGCTTGTCTCCATGCACTTCGTCAACGTGCAGTCGCGCCCCGTCGTGGCGCCCTGGGGCGGCGGCGACGGCCGCTTTGGCACAAACCCCTGCTGTATCGGCATTCCATTGGCCGGGCGCGAGCCCTTCCTGCTGGACTTTGCCACCAGCCGGGTGGCGCAGGGCAAGATGCGCGTGGCCTACAACGAAGGCCACGACGTGGCACCGGGCCTGCTGATCGACGAGCATGGCGCCCCCACCAACAACCCTGCTGTGGTGGTGGTGCCGCAGAGCAATGGCCTGTTCGGCGCCCTGATGACCTTTGGCGAACACAAGGGCTATGGCATGGCCGTGGCCTGCGAACTGCTGGGCGGCGCCCTGTCTGGCGGCGGCACCTGGCACCAGCCGGCCGACGCCCGCCGCGCCGTGCTCAACGGCATGCTGACCGTGCTGATCGACCCGGCGCGGCTGGGCACGCAACAGTCCTTCGAGAGCGAAGCCCTGGCCTTTGTCGACTGGCTACGCCAGGGGCCGGCCGCGCCCGGCTTTGAGGCGGTGCAGATTGCCGGTGAGCCCGAACGGGCGGCCCGCGCACGCCGCCGCGTGGAAGGCATTGCCATCGACGACGGCACCTGGGCAGAACTGCAGCAGTCGGCGCTGAAGGTGGGCGTCACGCTGGCTCCCTGAACTGCTCGCCCTGGGCCGTTCGGCGTGCACCGTTCGCCCTGAGCCTGTCGAAAGGCGTCGCCAAGGCCGAGCGCTTGCTGGGAGAATCTCCCCGTGCTGCAAGTCCTGTTCGTCACCTTCCCCTTCTTTGCCCTGGTGCTGTGCGGCTTCGTGGCAACACGGCGGCGCATGCTGCCGCTGGATGCGATCCCCGGACTGAACGGCTTCGTGCTGTTCTTTGCCTTGCCCTGCATGCTCTACCGCTTTGGCGCCAACACGCCGATCATGCAGCTGCTCGATGCCAGTGCGGTTCTGGTCTACCTGTTCTGCGCCCTGGTGATGGTGGCGTTCACTGTGACGGTCAGCCGCAACCAGCGCATCGACTGGAACGACGCGGCCTTCGGCGCCCTGGTCGCCGCCTTTCCCAATACCGGCTTCATGGGCGTGCCACTGCTGGTGGCGCTGGTGGGCGCCAGTGCCGCGGCTCCGGCCATCCTGACCATCGTGGTGGACCTGCTGGTCACCACCTCGCTGTGCATCGCCCTGTCCCGGCTGGACGGCGCCAGCGAACACGGTTTCCTGGTGGCCGGGAAACAGGCACTCAAGGGCGTGGCCGCCAACCCCATGCCCTGGGCCATCCTGCTGGGCGCCCTGACCTCGGCCCTGCAGCTGCAGCTGCCCATCCCCGTGGCCCAGACCCTGGGCCTGCTGGCCGACGCCGCCTCACCGGTAGCGCTGTTCACCATCGGCGCCGTGCTGGCGCGCTCGCAAATGCTGGCCAGCAACCGGCCTCACGCCCTGCACTGGCAGGACTACGTGCCGGTGGCGCTGCTCAAGCTGCTGCTGCATCCGCTGCTGGTGCTGCTGGTAGGCAGCGGCGCCCGCGCCCTGGGGCTGCCACTGGAGCGCTCGGTGCTGGTGGTGATGGTGCTGGTGGCCGCCCTGCCCAGCGCCAGCAACGTGTCGATGCTGGCCGAACGCTTCGCTGCCGACAACGGCCGCATCGCCCGCATCATCCTGGTGTCCACGGCGCTGGCCTTCTTGAGCTTTTCTGGGGCGGTGGCGCTGCTGCTGTAGCCTGCCCGCGAGAGCAAAACGCTATGGTTTCAGTAGTGGGCTGTAGCCTGTCCATGAGCTTTTCAGGCACTTTTGGCAGCCACAAACTGGTCGGAACCGGGCTTTTGGACCTGCTCGACCTCTCGGATCTGCGACATGTCGATATTTGTGACATTCATCGACCTATATATGACCAGGAGCGCTCAGAACGAAACACTCGTGCTCGAAGCTGTTGAGCGAAGCCACGGGCAGGCAGCCGCTGGCGCTTCAGTACTTTGCCCCTCTGCTGTGATGGGGTAAGCTTTTGACTCTGCGGACGAACTATCGCCCAGTAGTACCAACTCCATGTCGTTCCTCACTTTCCTCCTCGCCGCCATCATTCTCGCCATCACCCCAGGCCCTGGCATCGCCTATGTCGTCGCCCGCACAGTCGCTGGTGGTCGCTCCGAGGGTCTGGCTTCCTGCTCGGGTACCGGCATCGGCGGAATGCTTCACGTTCTGGCGGCGGCACTCGGACTGTCGGTGCTCGTTGCACAATCCGCCGTCGCCTTCAACCTGGTCAAATACGTCGGCGCCGCCTATCTGATCTACCTGGGTATTCGCCTGTTGCTGCGCAAGGACCAGGAGCTCGCGGTCAAGCCCGTTGCCTCCCAGGGCGTGCGCCGTGCGCTGTTCGAAGGGATCGTGGTTGAGGCCCTGAACATCAAGACCGCGCTCTTCTTCCTGGCCTTCCTGCCCCAGTTCGTCTCGCGCGGCGAAGCATTGGCTCCGCAGTTGGTGCTGCTCGGAAGCATTTGCGTCGCGCTCAACACCCTCGTTGACGTCATTGCCGTTTTCGCTGCGGATCGCCTGCTCCAATCGGACGCCGCCCGCGCGGCCCGTGCCCGCCTTCTCACCCGCATTTCAGGCGTCACCATGCTCGGGCTAGGCGCCTACTTGGCGCTGGCAAGGCGCGAGGCCCAGGCGTGAGAACCCAGCCTCGACCAAAGGGGGTTGTCAAGCTGCGCTTGCCAGCCGCCGTCAGCGCCTCTGAGAGTGATCTCGCGAAGGTGCATGCGCACGCCATCCAGCCCGAGGAATATGTTGAGCTACCAGAGTTGACGGACGACATGCTCAGGCGCGGCAAGGTCAACACAGGTGGGCGACCGCGTTCTGAGAACCCCAAGAGGTTTATCTCGATTCGGTTACCGGAAGACGTGATCCAGAAGTGGCGGTCTACCGGCCCAGGGTGGCAAACGCGCATGGCCGAGAAGCTCGCGCGCGTAGTGCCGAAGTGATGGCAAGGGCCGCACCATCCACCCGTCGCCCGCGATCACGTTGAAAAACATGGCCTCCAGTCAAGACTTTGTCGACTACGTATGCGAGCAGGCCAGGCTGCCTGGCAGGCTCAGCTTCAAGAAGATGTTTGGCGAGTACGCGCTGTACGTCGATGGCAAGGTTGTTGCCCTGGTGTGTGACAACCAGGTCTTCGTCAAGCCTACCGAGGCCGGCAGGCAACTGCTTCGGGCCGTGGTCGAAGCGCCCCCGTACCCAGGCGCGAAGCCCCACTACCAGGTCACCGAGTTGCTGGACGACCATGAGCTGTTCAGCCGTCTCCTGCTGAGCACCGTCGGGTCCTTGCCCACACCCAAGCCCAAGCCTGGAACGAGGTCATCGGCGGGCGCTGCTGGTGCGCCGAAGCGGGCAAGAGCGCGGAAGGCGTAGTTGGTTCGCACCCGGTTTGCGCTGCGTAAGCAGGCCACACTGGCACAGCAGTCCAGTGTGGCCCTGTCT
>JANMKM010000673.1:0-2597 GCA_031372035.1 Rhodoferax sp.
CCTGCAGATTTTCTGGGACACGCTGGAGGACCATACCGTCGGCTTTCGCGGGTCCGATCTGTTCACGCAGTGGCGCTCCATCGTCGGGCCGTACTTCGCCGGCCCGCCTGCGGTCGAGCATTTCCAGCTGGTTGCCAAATCGGCCTGAATCGCGTTTTTCACACAGGACTGCCATGAGTTATGTATTTCCACCCGCGCCGGTCGTCACGGTGCCGGTTGCTGGCCGCAGCGAACGTTTTCCGGTCCACCGCATCTATTGCGTGGGCCGCAACTACGAAGAACACGCCAAGGAGATGGGTTTCACCGGCCGCGAGCCGCCGTTCTTTTTTCTGAAACCAGCGGACGCCATCGTGGTCGTGCCCGCCGGCGAGACCGGCAGCATCCAGTACCCCAGCCTTACTGCCAATCTGCACCACGAGATCGAACTGGTGGTGGCGATCCGCCAGGGCGGGCGCAACATCCGCGCGGCCGACGCGCTGCAGCACATATTTGGTTATGCGGTCGGACTCGACATGACGCGCCGCGACCTGCAGAACGACATGAAAAAGCAGGGCCGCCCCTGGTGCATCGGCAAGGCCTTTGACCAGTCGGCCCCGATTGGACCGATCACTCCCGCGGCCCAGGCGGGGGACGTCGGCCACGCCGAGATCTACGTGCAGGTCAACGGTCAGGACCGGCAACGCAGCACGGTCGCCAAGCTGATCTGGAACATCGCCGAGACGATCGAGCACCTCTCGGCGGCCTGGGAGCTGCAACCGGGCGATCTGATCTATACCGGAACGCCGGAAGGCGTGGCAGCGGTCGTGCGTGGCGACACCATGGTGGGCGGCGTGTCCGGACTGGGAGAACTGCGGGTGACGGTGCGGTGAAGCCGCTGGGACTGCTCGCCAAGGGCTGCGCCATCCTGGCGGGCGCCCTGCTCACCCTCATCACCTTGATGACCTGCGCCAGCCTGATCGGGCGCAACACCCTGGGCCTGACACTCGCAGGCGATTTTGAATTGACGGGGGTCGTCGCGGGAGCAGCCATCGCGCTGTTCCTGCCCTGGTGCCAGCTGCAGCGCGGCAACATCATCGTGGACTTCTTCACCACCGGCGCGAAGGCCTCCACCAACGCGGTGCTGGACCGCTTCGGCGCCTTCCTGATGGCGGCATCCATGGCTCTGATGGCCTGGCGCACGGTGTTGGGCGGCTTGAACGCCTACGACACCCATTCGGGCACCATGATGCTGGGCTTCCCGGAATGGGTGGTGTACGCCTGCATCGCGCCGCCGCTGCTGTTCACAGCCCTGATCGCGCTGGTGCAGACTCTCAAAGGCTTCGCGGAACCGACCTGATGGGCCCGTTGACGCTCACCCTGTTGATCTTCGCCATCATGCTGGTGCTGATGGCGATTCGTACGCCCATCGCCATCTCGATGTTCGTGGCCGGTTGTGTCGGCTACGTGGCGCAGGCCGGCTGGGCCCCGCTGGCCAGCTTCCTCAACTCCCAGGCCTTTGCCCGGTTTGCGAGTTACGACCTGTCGGTGATACCGCTTTTCATCCTGATGGGGCACTTCTCCACACAAGGGGGCATCTCCAAGGCCCTGTTCGGATTTGCCAGCGCCGTGATGGGCCGCTTCAAGGGCGGCCTGGCGATGGCCGCCGTGCTGGCCAGCGCCGCGTTTGGCTCGATCTGCGGGTCCTCGGTGGCCACAGCCGCCACCATCACCTCGGTCGCCTTGCCCGAGATGAAGCGCCATGGCTATTCCGGGCGCCTGTCCACTGGCACGCTGGCCGCCGGTGGCACCCTGGGCATCCTTATTCCGCCCTCGGTGCCCCTGGTCATCTACGCCATCCTGACCGAGCAGAACATCGCCAAGCTGTTCGCCGCGGCCATGGTGCCCGGCCTGATCGCCATGGTCGGCTACATGATTGCCATCGCCATCTACGTGCGCCTGTTTCCCGGACACGCGCCCGAGCAGGACGATGTTCCGGCAAAGATCACGCTCGAGTCGCTCAGGGGCGTGGTGCCGATCGCACTGATCTTCCTGCTGGTGTTTGGCGGCATTTACGGTGGCCTGTTCACCCCGACCGAAGGCGCAGCCGTCGGCGCCGCGTCCACCTTTGTCGCCGCGCTGGTGCTGCGTGAACTCACCATGGAGAAGCTGCGCAAGTGCTTCTACGCCACTGCCGAAGGCTCGGCGATGATCTTCATGATCTTCCTGGGTGCCGACCTGATGAACTCGGCGCTCGCCCTCACCCAGGTGCCGGCGCAACTGGCCAGCGTGGTGCAGGCCTGGAACCTGTCTCCGCTGATGGTGGTCTCGTGCATCCTGCTGTTCTACGTGGTGCTGGGCGCCGTGATGGACGAGTTGTCCATGATCCTGCTCACCATCCCGATTTTTTTCCCGATGGTGAATGCGCTGGACTTCGGCATGCCCAAGGAGGCGGTGGCGATCTGGTTTGGCATCATGGTATTGATGACGGTGGGCTTCGGCCTGCTCGCGCCGCCCGTCGGACTCAATGTTTATGTGGTCAACGGCATGGCCAAGGATGTTCCTATCGCGGAGAGTTACCGCGGCGTGATGCCATTCCTGATCAGCGACGTGATTCGCAC
>JANMKM010000688.1:0-4954 GCA_031372035.1 Rhodoferax sp.
GGCGGGTTCTCTGGTGGTGAGCGCCGGGGATGACCTGAACATCACGTCGAACATCGGCACGACGGTGCAGATCACCATGACCAAGGGTGATCTGTCGTTGTTCCAGAACGATGCTGCGGACAACGACCTGCACATCACCACCCTGGCATTGGGTGCCCGCTCCGGAGCCGGTGAGGTGGCAGCCGACGTCACCATCGTGGCTTATGGCGACATCACGATCGACCAGATCACCGGCAAGGCCGGTACGGTCCGCATCACGTCGCTGCACGGCAATGTCACGATCTTGAAAATGGCCAGCGCGGGTGAAGTGACCTTGGAGGCGCCGAATGGTTTCGTCCATGCGGGCAGCAGCGCGACCAATTTCATCGAGGCCGACAGCCTGAGCATCCTGTCCAAGGACGAAATCACGGTCTACGAGAAGGATGGCGTGGATCTCGTTCGAATCCAGAGTTCAGATGCCGATCCGGTGATGGTGACGGCGGGCGGCAGCATGGTGGTCATCGGTGCCATCACTGCCAGTTCCAGCTCCGCAGTAAACCTGAGCACCACCGCCGGCAGCATTGCGCTGAACCAGAAGATCACCACCGTTGGCGGAGCCATTACCGTGCAGGCCGCAGCAGGCATGACACTGTCCGAAGATGCCGACATCAAGTCCACCAGCGGCGCGCTGACGCTCAACGCTGGCACCGGTGCCCTGACGATGACCGGTGAAACCGTCGTGGATGCGGGCTCCGGCGTCATCGACATCGACGCCGCGGGCGCGATCACGCTGGGCAAGTTGCGCACCACCAGTAACCAGGACCTCAACATCACCAGCACCGGCGGCGCTGTGCTCGATGGCGGTGACAGCCCACCAGACATCATTGCCAGGAATGCCAAGCTGGTGGTGCGCTCGCACGGTGGCTTTGGCGAGGGTAACCGCCTGGAGATCGACGTTGCCGCACTGGATGTGATCAACACCGGCAGCGGCGCCATCCGGATCGAGGATGCGGACGGCATCGTGCTGTCCCGCGTGGAACAGCAGGCGGCGGCCGCCGTGGATGTGTACACCGTCAGCGGCGCCATCACCACCACCAATGCCGGTGTGAGCGCGACCACGGGTACCGTGACACTGTATGCAGGTGGTGCAGCCGGCGCCATCAGCCTGGGCGCCGGGGCCGACGTGACGACCGCGGGTGGTGCAGTCACGCTGGTGGCCGAGGCCGGCAACGTGACGCTGGCAGGTGGCATCCGGGTCGCCGGCAGTGGCGATATCACCATCAAGGCGCCCAAGGGTTCGGTGCTGAATGACCCGGCCGAAGTGGGTTGGCGCACGGTTGGCGGCAATTTTGACCCGCAGATTGATTGGGCCATGCGCCTGGGCAAGTTCGTGACGGACCAGGCCACGGGCGAGATCAAGACGGTGAATATCTCGCCAGCCAACGCCGCAGCCCACATCGGCAATGGGGTGGTGATCCGCTCCACGGATGGCCCCTACATCCAGACCACGGGCGGCAAACTGGTGATTTCGGCCTTGAGCGAGATCGGCCAGACCTACAGTACCTTCCTGTTCAGTCCCCTGTCGCTGGTGGTGGATGCTAAGGAGCTGAGCGTTGCCAGCGCCCAGCGCCTGAACGTGTCGGTCATTGCCACGGGCGACATCAAGGTGGTGGCTGACGCTGGCCTGGCCGGCTCCAAGGGCGGAACCACAGGCGTGAGCGCATTCCAGGGCGAGCAGACGGTGGCCGATCCGGTAGATGCTTCTGGTGACAACATCACCATCGCTGCCAACAACGTGCAACTGAACAATACCGTGCGCAGCGCTGGCGCGACATTGACCATTGTGCCGCTGGATCCATCACGCCCCATCGTTCTGGGCAATCTGGGCAACCCGGCCGGTACCCTGAACCTGAGTGTGGCCGAATTGGCGAAGCTGCAGGATGGCTTCGGTCAGATTGTGATTGGTGGGCAAAACAGCAGTGGTCCGATTTCCATCGGCGAACGCGGTGCTCCTGCCGCACCGGTCGTGCTGTACGACAACCTGGTGCTCAACAGTCCTCAGCCGGGCGGAGAGATCTTCATCAACCAGAACCTGTCCATCATGGGCGGATCGCTGGTGATCCATGGCTCCGGTGACACTACCACCATCGCAGCCGATAGTGACAGCACCGATGATGTCATCGTCGATGACTCGGTGGTGGTGTATGGCAACCACATCGTGATGGCCGGCACCGATGGCAGCGGCGGCATCCAGTTGACGACGCAAGCCTCGCACCATCTGGACGGAGACGGTGTTCCGGGCGCCGACGTCCTCACACTCAAGGCTGCGGGCAAGGTGGAGATTTATGGCGCGGTCGGCCTGTTTGATGCGCTGGAAGGATTGACCATCACCGGCGCGGACAGCACGGTCAGTCCCGGCACCACGTACAACGTGACCGACGTGATGTTCTTCAATGAGGTGGAGGTCAACGGTGACCTGGTGATCCATGCCACCGGCAATGTGGTTTTCAGCAAGGCACTGCGGCTAACGGGTGGCGGCAGCCTGGTCGTCACGGGCGCCCAGTCGGTGGTGTTTGAAGAGGGTGTCACCCTGAGCGGCGGTGCGACCCCTGGCAACATCTTCCTGGAAGGCAACGAGATCGACTTCAACGGTCCGGCCGGCTCGGTCAGCGGTACCGGCATCCTGACCCTGCGGCCGGCAACGGCAGGCCTCAATGTGGAACTTGCCGGACCTCCCGGCGAGAACCTGGCGTTCCTGAATATCAACACCACTGAAATTGGTGCATTGGCAGACGGTTTCAGCAAGATCGTGATCGGACGGCAGGAAGGCGCCACCAGTTCCTATCTGAGCGGTGCCCACGCCGATGACCTGGCGGGCAATGTGCGCGTCGGTGCCATGCCGCAGGCCTCGGCTTACACCTTCCGTGACGCGCTGGAGGTCTACGGCAGCAGCATATTGGTGGAGGATTTCCCATCGCCCGATGCCGTTTTGAAGGTCCAGGGGAACATCACCTTCGATGCCTTCGGCGGCATCACCATCTTCAACCAGATGGAAGCCGCTGGCAGTGACATGAACCTGCTGTCGGCCACAGGCAAGATCTGGCAGAAGGCGCCGGATGTCGACCAGGACAACCAGGGCAGTGAGCCGCTGCGGGCCGGCCAGCTCACCGTGCAGGCGCTCAACGGCATCGTTGTGCCATGGGCGCAGATCAACAGCCTGAGCGCCGTCAATACTGGACAAGGCGATATTGCGATCAACGTCGTTGCCCGCGATGTTGCGCTGGGCCTGGGCGGCGATGTCCGGGTCGACCGGCTGGCGCAGACCAGCCTGGACGGAGACGACATCCGGCTCAGCACCGACGCCGGCAACATCCTGGTCGACGCTGCAGGACTGGGTGTGAACACCGTCGGCAACAGGGATATCGAGCTGGTAGCCGGCGGCGCCGCAAGGCAAATTACCGTCGACCGCGCAGTGACCGCGACGACAGGCACGATCACACTCACGGCCGACGGCAACCTGAGCAACAGCGGCGCAGGAACCATCAGCACCAGCGCTGCCGGTGGGGTGGTGCTGAACTCGCTCAGAGCGGCGATCAACCAGGGTGCAGACGTCACTTCTGGCGGTGGTCTGATCGAATTCAGCGCCGGCACATCGATTGTCATGGCCGATGGGCGCAAAACCAGTTCGCTGATTGCCGGCAATACCGGCGCCATCACCTTTACGGCGGGAAGCTTCGTGGTGGTGAGCCGGCTCGAGGCTGGCGGCACGATCAACCTCAGCGCCGGCAGTGGCGCGATTACCGATGGGTTGACTGGCAATGGCCCGAACCTGGACGGCGATACCGCGCTGGTGACTTTGGGGGCGGGTGCAGGCATTGGAACCGGCCCATCGCCGCTTCAAACCCGCATTGATGGTCTGGCTGCCAATGTATCGGCCAGCGGCGGCCTGTTTGTCCGTGAGCAGACCGGCCTGCGCGTGACCAGTGGAAGTGGCAGCTTTGCCATCGAGCTCGCCGGGACCGGCGCCAGCATGAGCCTGGTGACGGTGGACGGCGGCATCACGGTGGAGAAAGGGATCCGCTCCACCGGCAAGGATTCGGTCGGAAACATGCGGCTCGCGACAGCAGAGCTGGCAGAGGGTTCGGCCAGCAATGCCAACTTGGACATTCGCGCGGAAGTGTCGACGGTCAAGGGCAGCATCAGCCTGTACTCCGATGACGACATCGTCATGGCTACCGCCGGCAAGGTGGAGTCCAAGGCTGTTGCCGGGTCGCTGGATCTGCTCGCCGCCAGTGCCATCACCATGGCTGCCAGCGCCCAGCTGGTGAGCAATGACGGCAACCAGCGGGTGCAGGCCATGGCCGGTGATATCGTCCTGGGCCGCATCATTGCTGAGGGCGCGGGCGATGTATCGGTCAAGACCCCCGCAGCCATTCTGGATGCCGATGCCGACGGTCTTGTGCCGCAATCGGTCAATGTGGCGGGCGCCAACGTGCGCTTGGAGGGCAGCCGCATCGGTACGGCTGGCAACGCGCTGGAGACCAGTGCGAATTTCCTGGCCGCGCTGACTTCGGCCGGTGGTATCTATCTGAAGGAAACCAGCGCCCTGCGCATTGGCAGTGTTGCGGCGGTCGGTGTCAATCGGGTGGACAGCCTGGGTGCTACTGCCAGCATCGGAGATGCCGGCGCACTGGCAGGTGTGCGCACGGCAAGCGGCGGCACGCTGGTCTTGACAACTGGCGGCAACCTGAGCATTGAACGGGCCGTCAGCGCACCTGGAACTGGCAATGTGCTGGTGGATGTCACCGGCACGCTGGATATCAACGTGGTGGTTGATGCAGGCAGCGGCAATGTGAGTGTGCTGGCCACGGGAGCCATCACGCAGGTTGCTGGTGGCGACATCCGCAGCACGGACGGCACGATAGACGTGGAGTCGGCGCTGGGCACGATCACGATGGCCAACGATGCACTGGCG
>JANMKM010000693.1:0-2505 GCA_031372035.1 Rhodoferax sp.
CGTCGGGTTCACCACGCTTGATGTTGGTCAGCCGGTACACGGTCTCGCCGGTGCGCGGGTCCACGTCGCGCGATGACAGGGTGAGCATCAGCTCGGGCGAGGTCCATTTCTCGCTGGTCATCTGGATCGGCTTCTCGTTGCCCACCTTGCCGGCCTCGATAGTCCAGGTGGTGCGCTCGCCATTGGCCTTGATGCCGTCGATGTCACGCTGGCCCAGGCTGGTGGTCACGCCCTGGCCACGGGGCCCCTGGAAACGCAGCTCCGAGTGTCCGGCGCCGATGTGAATGTTCATCGGCATCGGCGGCATCGGTGGCATGCCCTCCATGGTCGGTGGCATGGGTGTGCCGTCCGCAGCCTTGTTGAAACGGTAAACCCGGACCTCGCGCCGCTCCTTGCCGTCGCCGCCCTCGCCGCGCTGTTCCGAGATCACCACCGGCATCGGTGGCGGCATGGCACCAATGGCTGGCACGGCCGGCACGGGCGGTACCGGCGGCAGCGCGGGCACCGGTGGCACGGCAGGCTTGCCACCACCCTTGCCGTCACCCATCTGGATGCGCATGCGCTCGCCAAACTGCTTGCCCCATTCGCGCATGCGCTCGCCGTACTCGCGCCATTCGCTGCCCTGCGCGTCTGCCTGGCCTTTGGTGTTCATGTCCATGCCGCCGCGCTGGGTAGCGGTCTTGGTCTGGGGTTCCAGCACCCACTGGCGCTTGGCCACCGGGTCGTTGATGTAGACCCGGGTGCGGCCACCGGTTTCGGTCTCCTGCCGGGTGCGGCCTTCGCCGTCGCGGCACAGGCGGGTATTGGTCTTGTGCACGATGCGGTTGCCGTCGCCCAGCGGCTGGATGCTCTCGTGCAGGGCGTCGGCGCAATAGGGCGCGCCGTTCACCCGGCGTTCGGTGCGAGGGCCGCCGAAGCCCTCGAACATCTCCATGTCCATGGGGCCGGCCAGGGCCAGCAGTTCGCGCTGCAGCATGGGCGGCAGCGCCGGCTCAGTGCCTTCAGGTTGGGTCTGGGCACCAGCCTGGGCGGCCAGGGCGCATGTTGCAAAGGCCAGGGCCAGGGCGTGGCGCCGCGGTGTGGGGTGAGTCAGCGTGGTTTTCATGATCAAGGCTCCTGCAAGAAGAAAAGAGAACGGGATGGACATCAACCGGGAAAGCGCACTGCCAGCACGTCGCCGCGCGCATTGACCAGCAATTCAGCGCGCACCGCGTCGCCGGCGCGCGCGGGATCAAACGGAGCACCCAGCGAGGCCAGGCTGGCCTGCGACAGATTGGCCTGCACCAGCCAGGCGGCCGGGTTGCTGGCGATGGTGGCCTCGCTCACCAGCGGCACGAAGCCACTCTCGCGCTGTGCCATCTGCCAGGCACCGGAGCGGTAGGGTGCGCTCTCCTGGCACTCCACCAACACCACCGTGGCACCCAGCAACAACAGGCCCATCGCACCCCAGCGTGGCAGCGAGCCCTGGTTCCAGCCTGCAGGCCCGGCCGTTGCAGAGCCCCATGCGGGCACCCGGGGGCTGGAGCCTGCTCTTCGGCGCAGGCTAGCGAGCCAGCCCAGCATGCGCCTGGGCAGCGGCTGCGCCACGGCCTGCGGCCGCGCCTGGGCGGCCAGCACGCTGGCCAGAATGTGTGCCGGCGGCAGCTCCTGCACCAGGTCGGCGCGGGCCAGGGCCAGTTGCTCAGCCAATGGCAGCGGCGCGGCCGCGTCCGGGCCGCTACCACCCAAGCCCAGGGGCAGGCCTTCATGCGAGTACATGGCTCTTCCTTTCGGCGGTGTTGCTGTGCGCGGCCAGCATGCCGGCCAGCAGCCGGCGACCGCGCAGCAGGCGGGTTCGCAGGGTGTTCAGGGGAACGGCCGCAATCTGCGCAGCCTGGGCGTAGTCGCGCTCCTGCAGGTCCACCAGCACCACCGCCTCGCGAAACGCCAGCGGCAATCGGCGCACTGCAGCCAGCAAGGCCGCGGTGGTCTGACGCTGCACCAGCATTTGCAGTGGCTCGGCGGCGGGGTCGGCCACGTCGGCATCCGGCGGCGCGCTGTCTTGCGGCTCGTCGCTGTGCGGCGCCACCGGTTCACGCAGCAGTGACAGCAGATGAAACCGGGCAATGCCGCAGAGGTAGCCTGCCAGTGCCCCGCGCCCCGGTGTGAACCCCGTGGCACGCTGGGCGAACTGCACAAAGGCCTCCTGGGTGGCGTCCGCCGCCCAGGCTGCATTGCCACAAACAGCCAGGCCATAGCGGTACACCGCGCCGGAATGCTGCCGGTACAGGTGCTCCAGCGCGGCACGGTCGCCCGCCGCCACCAGGGAGGCCAGTGCGGCGTCGTTCGGAGTCTGTTCGGGGGTGCCGGGCATGGTGTTCTACAAGCTTCTCTACCTATTGGGCCATGCCAGCCCAAAAGTTCCCTGGATTTACCCGAAGGCTTTGTGTCTGGTCAGAGTTGCACTTCGGCGCTGCCGATACCGACAAGGTCCACGCGAACAGTGTCGCCCGCGCGCACCGGCAG
>JANMKM010000705.1:0-9325 GCA_031372035.1 Rhodoferax sp.
AGGACATACCCGAGGCCGAGATGGAAGCGCTGTTGCTGGCCAACATATCGGTCAGCGAGGAGCGCATGCGTGAGCTGGCAACCCAGCGCGCCGTGGCGGTGCGTGACTACCTGGCGACGCGCAACTTGCCGACCGAGCGTCTGTTCATGGCGGCGGTGAAGACCAGTGCCGACGCCGCACCGGCCGGTACGCCACCCGTGACCAACGCGCCGGCGTGGAGCCCGCGAGCGGAGCTGCAGCTGTCAACGAATTGATTGCTGACTTGACGCCGTTTGGGCGAGATCGGGCCGACAGCGTACTCAGCTCCGCGGCTGTCCCCCGCCCTGCGGGCTCCTCCTTGATGCCGCTACGCCGAGCACCCGGCCGGCTCTATTCGGTAGGGGTTATCGCCGGAACTGGACGATCGGCGAGCCCTTGAAGTCGGAACGCGCAAACTCGCGGAAGCCATGCTTCTCGGCGATGCGCACCGACGCGATGTTGTCCGGGCTGACGATACAGGCGGTGGTCTTGCCGCCCCAATGCTGATCGCCCCAGGCCACCACCGCCTGCACCGCCTCGCTGGCATAGCCGCGGCCGTGCACTGCGGGCGAAAACACCCAGCCGCCCTCCGGCACGCCATCAAGCGACGGCGTGATGTCGCGCTTCCAGTCCGCAAAGCCGACGTCGCCAATGAGCTGCCTTTCACCCTTCACCTCCACCGCCCAGAAGCCAAAGCCCAGCAACTGCCAATGCCCGACATAGCGCAACAGCCGCGCCCAGCTGTCGTCGCGCGTAGAAGGCTTGCCGCCAATGAAGCGTGCCACTTCCGGATCGCCCCACATCGCAGCCAGCGCCTCGAAGTCATCGAGCCTGTGGCCGCGCAAAACCAGGCGTTCGGTCTCGATCACGGGAACGGTCATTGCAAGTGTCTCCGTCGTATTCTGTTGCTGTGCAATGAGTATGCATGACCCACAGAGTCAGGAGCGTCCTCAGGCACGCCTGGCTCGGCAGGCGTTGGCGAGGATGCAGGGGTGAATGGCTCCGTGAATGTCCCCCGCCGTCGGCCTGCGGCCGCCGTCTCCTCCTTTACTTCACTGCGCCATCCACCCCTGCTTCCCGGCCTGTCCACGCATGGCATCGGACACTCAGCGGCCGGGCACTTGGTTTCTAGATAGGCTCGGGCTCGAAGAGGTGCGTGCTTCCCGCCTTCGCGTGCCACGAAAGCAGTAGCTGTTCGTGCTGTATCCATGGGCTTTCCGGCCACTCCAGAGAGTGAATACGGGTAAGAATGGGAACTGCCGGACCGCGACTTGCTGTGCAAATAGATATGTGTCGAATTGCGACCGTGCAGTCGACATGGTGATGGCTGGCCGTACGGCTGTTTGCACCGGGGCGTTCAGCCTGCGCACGCCAACCGCATCTGCTGCCGAGGATGCCGGGGTGGGTGGCGTAGCGAAGTGAAAGAGGAGTCGGCGGCGTCAAGCCGCCGGCGGGGGACATTCGCGGAGCTACCTACCCCGGCATCCTCGGCGCACAAATGCCGGACCCCGACTCGGGGCTCTCGAAAGCAATTCGCCGCAAGACACGCTCAGCAGGAACAGCGAGGCGAATTTCAGAACTCTTAGCAGCCGAAAAACTGATTTCCCGCCCCCGCGGTTGAACCGGCACACAATCTGCAGCACACTGCGCGGCGAAACGGGCCCCCGCACAATGCGGGCCACAGCAACAGGAGACGGCACAGGATGACAACTCGCATTGGATGGATAGGGCTGGGCCGGATGGGCGAGGCCATGGTCAAGCGGCTGACGAAGGGCGGGTATGCGGTCCATGTCTGGAACCGCACGGCTGCCAAGGCGCAGCCGCTGGTGGAGTACGGCGCCACGGTCGCGGCGACCCGGCTGGACCTGGCGGCTTGCGACGTGGTCTTCACCATGGTCTCCACCACGGACGACCTGAAGCAGGTGCTGTTTGGCGACGGCGGCCTGGTGACAGGTGGCCGTTTGCCGGGCGCCGTGATCGACAGCTCCTCCATCTCGCAAGAGGGTTCAGCGGAAATTCGGGAGCGGCTGGAGGCGCTGGACGTGGCCTATCTGTGCGCGCCGGTCTCGGGCAACGCCAAGGTGGCGAAGGCCGGCAAGCTGCTGCTGGTGGCTTCCGGGCCGAAGGCGGACTACGAGCGCTTTGAGCCGCTGCTGCAGGCCATGGCGCGCAAGGTGCAGTGGGTGGGCGAGGGCGAGCTGGCGCGGGTCTGGAAGATTGCCCACAACACCATGTTCGGCGTCGTGATCCAGAACCTGTGCGAGATCACGGTGCTGGCCGAGAAGGCGGGGATTCCGCGCCATGTGTTTCTGCAGAGCATCAACGACTCGGTGCTGGGCTCCATGTACACCCGCTACAAGACACCGACGCTGAGCAACCTCACGTTTGACCAGGTCACGTTCACGCCCAAGCTGCTGCTCAAGGACATGGACCTGGGGCTCGGAGCGGCGCGGGCGCTGGGTGTTGCCATGCCAGCGGCGGTGGCCACGCGCGAGTCCGTGGCCCGGATGGTCGGGCGCGGCTACGACAACATCGACTTCGCGGCGCTGCTGCTGGAGACAGCGCGCGACGCCGGCATGGAGCTCACGCCCGACAACGTGCAGATCAGCGACGGGCTGGAGAGCTGAGAGCGTGAGTCGGCCGACGCTGATCCGCGGCGCGCACATCATCACGATGGAGCCATCGGGTGACCTGCCCGTGGGCGACCTGCTGGTGCAGGGGGACTGCATCGGTGCCATCGCGCCGCGCATCGATGCACCGCACGCCGAGGCGGTGGATGCTGCCGGCTGCATCCTGATCCCGGGCCTGGTCAACGCCCACATGCACACCTGGCAGACCGCGCTGCGTGGCCTGGCGGCCAACTGGACGCTGCTGGAGTATTTCCAGAAGATGCATGCCGGCCTGGCGACGGTGTTCGAGCCCGAAGACCTGCACATTGCCACGCTGGTGGGCGCGCTGAACCAGCTCAACTGCGGCACCACCACGCTGGCCGACTGGTGCCACAACAACCGTACGCCGCAGCACAACGACGCCGCGGTGGCGGCACTGCTGGAGTCCGGCATCCGCGCCGCCTTCTTCCACGGCACACCCAAGCCCGACCCGCTGCCGGGCCAGACGCCGTTCTGGGAGCAACCGCATCCGCGGGCCGAGGTCGAGCGCCTGCTGAAGGCGCACCAGGGCAACCCATTGCTCAACGTGCACATGGCGGTGCTAGGCCCGCACTACTCCACGCTGGACGTCGCCCTGCATGACTTCGCCATGGCGCGGGACCTGGGCCTGATTGCCTCGCTGCACCAGGGCGGCGGGCCGGCGCGCACACCTGAGGGCTGGGACCGGCTGGAGGCAGCGGGGCTGCTGGGGCCGCAGGTCAACATCGTCCACGGCCATGCCTTGAGCGACGACCAGCTGCAGCGCTTTTGCGGTCTGGGCATGAGCTTTTCCGCCGCGGCCGAGAACGAGATGTCGCAAGGCCACGGCTTTCCGCTCACCGGTCGGCTGCGCCAGTTCGGCCGCGCGCCTTCGCTCGGGGTGGATCTGGAATCCGTCCTCAGCGGCGACATGCTGACACAGGCCCGGGTGGCACTGGGCATGCAGCGCAGCCTGGACAATGCGGCCTACCGGCAGCAGCACGGCAGCATTCCGCCCACCAGCAGCATCACGGCGCGCGAGGCGCTGGGCTGGGTCACGGTTGAGGGCGCGCGCATGCTGGGTCAGCTGGATCGCATCGGCACCCTGGCCGCGGGCAAGCAGGCGGACCTGGTGCTGCTGCGTGCCAGTGACCTGAACATGCAGCCGGTGCACGACGCCGTCAACAGCGTGGTGTTCCAGGCCTCGCTGGCCAATATTGACAGCGTGATGGTGGCTGGGCGCTGGAAGAAGCGTGGCGGTACATTGCTGGGCGTGGACCTGGCGCCCAAACTGGCGACACTGCGGGCTTCGGGGAAGAAGATCACGCGCGCCATGGCGCTATCAAAGCAGTAGTGCTCCGTGCTGTATCCATGCGATTTGCAGCCGTATTTCGCTCTCATTTCCGGTACAAGAACATTGAAGGAGACACCATGAAACACCTCATCACCACCCTGCTGGCCGCGCTGGCCACTTCCGCCACACTGGCCCAGGCACCGTTCCCCTCGAAGCCGATCCACTTCGTGGTGCCGTTCACGGCCGGCAGCGGCACCGACATCATTGCCCGCACCCTGGCCGACACCATGGCGCGCTCGCTGGGGCAGGCGATCGTGATCGACAACAAGCCTGGTGCCGGCGGCACCATCGCCGCGGCCCAGGTGGCGCGCAGCGAGCCCGACGGCTATACCGTGCTGATCCACTCCTCCAGCCACGTGGTGAACCCGGCCATCTACACCAACCTGGCTTATGACACGCTGAAAGACCTGACCGGCGTGACGCCGCTGGCTTCTCTGCCGAACGTGATGGTGGTCTCGCCCGAGCGCGGCTGGAAAAGCGTGGCCGATGTGGTGGCTGCGGCCAAAGCCAAGCCGGGCCAGCTCAATTACGCATCGGCCGGCCTGGGCAGCGCCACCCATCTGAACGCCGAGAAGTTCCGCATGCAGGCCGCCATTGACGCGGTGCATGTGCCGTTCAAGGGCACGCCCGAGGCCGTGACCGACGTGATCGGTGGCCGCAGCGACTGGTACTTCGCGCCGCTGTCCGCAGCCTTGCCGCTGATCAAGGACGGCAAGCTGCTGGCCCTGGCCGTGAGCACGCCCACCCGCACGCCGGCGCTGCCGAATGTGCCGACCACCGTGGAGGCCGGCGTGCCGGGCTCGGACTACATCTTCTGGGTGGCGATGATCGTGCCCGCCGCCACGCCACCGGCCGTGATCCGGCGCCTGAACGAGGAGGCGCTCAAGGCGCTGGCCAACGCCGACGTGAAGGAGCGCATGACCAAGATCGGCGCCGACCCCTTCCCCCTGAGCCCGGAAGCCTTCAACGCCATGATCCGGGTCGAGATGGAAGCGGCAGCGCGGATTGCGAAGGCCGCGAATCTGAAAGCCCAGTAGGCATACAGGCCGGACGGTTCTTGCTGAATGAACGCGCTGGGTATCAGCGCCGTATCAAATCTTCCAGCGCGCCCTGCAATGACGGCCAGGTGAAACCGAAGTCACTGGCCATCAGCGCCGCCGGCACGACCCGCTGGCCCTCCAGCAGCAGGTCGGCCTGCTCACCGAGTACCAGCCGCAGCGGCCAGGCCGGTGTGGGCAGGAAGGCAGGCCGGTGCAGCACCCTGGCCGCTGTCTGGCTGAACGCGCGCTGTGAGGTTGCAACCGGCGCTGTGAAGTTGTAGTGCAACACCCTGGCCTTGCCGTGTTTCTCCGTCGGTTCGGTGCCGGCATGAATGTGCCACACATGGGCCAAGGCCCGCAGCAGGTCCTGCACATGGATCCACGAGACCCATTGGTCACCGTGGCCCAGTGGCCCGCCCAGACCCAGGCGGATCGGCAGCAGCATCATCGGCAGGGCGCCGCCACGGCCCAGCACCAGACCGAAGCGCATGCACACCACCGGCACGCCATGCGCTGCGGCCGCGGCCGCGGCCTGCTCCCATTGGCAGCACAACTGCGACATGAAGATCGGCTGCGGCGGGCTGTCTTCCGCCAGTGCCGTGGTGTCGCCGGGGGCCTGCACGCCGTAGTAGCCGATGGCCGAGGCCGACAACAGCAGCCGTGGCTTGTGCTGGGCGAGCGCAATCCACTCCACCAGGGCGCGCGTCAGCCCGACCCGGCTTGCCAGCAAAGCGGTACGCCGCTGCTCCGTCCAGGGCCAGCCCAGGATGCGGGCACCCGCCAGGTTGATGACGGTGTCAAAGGCGGTGCTTGCCGGCAGCGCGGCCAGCCGGTCCACGCACTGCACCTGGGCGCCCAGCACCCGCCGGGCGCGCGACTGTGAGCGCGTCAGCGCCGTCACTTGGTGTCCGTCGGCCAGCAAGGCGCGCACCAGCAGGCGGCCGATGAAGCCGGTAGCGCCGGTGACCAGCACCCGCTCGGGCCTAGCTCCAAAGCGGATGGGTTGTTCAACGGTCATGGGCTTCGGAGGGGTTACGCAGCCACTGCACGATCTGCTGCCCCACTTCGGGGCTGGAGAGCAACTGCATATGGTTCATGCGGTACATGATGACTTGCGCCGGCTTGGCAAACACCAGGCAGCGCGCCGGGTCGTCGTGCTGGCCCAGGGCACTGCGCAGCGGCACAAGACCGTCGCCCAGCAACCGGTCGGCCAGGGTGCCGCGCTTGGTTGCGGTGGTGGCGGCCACGGTGTAGCAGGCCACACCTGCGGGCAGCGGCAGATGGGTGCGCCGGTCCGGGCTGCGGGCAAAGCGGTCGCGGCCTTGCCAATCGGCATCCAGCACATGGCCGTAGCGCAGGTCGGTGATGCCCGCGCTGCGCAACTGGCCCAGCCTGGCAAAGGGCCTGCTGTAGGGTGTGCTGCCCAGGATCACGTCGACCCAGTTGCCGGCGCGCTCCAGCGGCGCACCATGGTGTGGTGTGCCCAGGAAAATCAGTTGCCGCAGCAGCGCGGGCCAGTGCATGCCGGCGGTCTGCGCCGCATGCACGGCGCTGCGTGTCACCAGGCCACCCATGCTGTGGACCACGATCGCCAGTTCCGTCACCGGCACTGGCCAGTGGCCCAGCAGTTGCTCCAGCAGCAGGGCCAGGGCCTGCCCGTTGACCGAGGTGTGCAGCCCGGAGTTGTAGCGCAGGGTCAGCGGCGTGTAACCCAGCTCACGGGCCAGTGTGGCGCCATGGTCCACCACCTGGTCTTCGCGCGTGGTGTGCCATTGCAGGTGGTTCATGCACAGGCCATGCACCAGCAGCACCAGCCGTCCGCCCACTTGCGTGGCCATTGGCATGGTCTGCAGGTTCAGCGGCTGGCCATTGCAATACAGCGCCATGCGGGTGGCCAGCGGGTTATTGTCGGCCAGCAACCGGTCGCCCATGACGCCGTTGAGCGCCGCCACCAGGGCCTCACGCTGCGGTGTCTCGGGCGCCGCCGCGTCGGCCGCGCGCAGCAGCGGCTCCAGCCGCTCCAGCACCTTGGCCGCGCCGGTGCCGAGCAGTTGCGCCACGCCCTGGATGCTCTGGTAGACCAGACCGGTCAGTCCCCGGGTCCGGCCGGCTTCCTTGCCGCCGGGCAGGCCCATGCTGCCCAGCACGGAGCGGTGCACGCCCTCTGCTATTTGCGTGATGCCGACGGTGGCGTTGGCCGCCAGCTTGGCCGCGGCGCGCAGGTCGCTGGCGCGCAGATGCTTGAGGAGGTCCGCCGGTTGCTTCTTCGGTGTCATGGCTGGTCTCTGGTTTGCGCCGCCGTGTCTGGCACAGCGCTGAACATCCAGAAGTCGGCTGTCCGGCCGCGCACCAGCCGATAGTTGCGCAGCAGGCCTTCGCGCACAAAGCCGCAGCGTTCCAGCACCCGGATCGACGCCGCGTTCGATGGCAGAGCGGTGGCCTGGATGCGCACCAGCCGCTGCTGCGCAAAGCCCCAGTGCAGCATGGCGCGGCAGGCGGCGCTGGCGATGCCCCGGCCCCAGTGCTGCGGCGCCAGGTCGTAGGCAATCTCGGCGCGGTGGTCCCGCAGGAACACCGAATGCAACCCCACGGTACCCACCAGGGCATTGCTGGTCTCGTCGGCAATGGCCAGCCGCAATTGCGACTCGGCGGATGCCGCTTCGTTGGCCTCCACCATCGGCAACAGGTCATCGACTGACTGCACATTCCAGCTGGTGTGGGTGTAGACCTGCGGCAGCGTCAGATAGGCATGCAGGCTGTACAAGTCGTCGCGGTGCAAAAGCCGCAGCCTCAGGCCGGCGTACTGCAGTTCGGGCAACGCATTGACTTGCATGTCAGCCCAGGAGCAGCGGGTTGCGCTGCCAGGTGGCAAAGGTGAGCGCCGACGCAAACGCGACCCAGCCCAGGTAGGGCAGCAGCAGGGCGCCGGCCAGCGGCCGCAGGCGCCAGAAGGCTGTTGCTGTGGCTGCTATCAGCAACCACAGCAGCAGCACCTCGGCAAAGGCCCAGGCGCCCTGGCGCCAGGCAAAGAACAGCCAGGTCCACAGCGCATTGGCCGCCAGCTGGGCCACGAACAGCGGCAGCGCCACTTGCCGGAACCGCGCTGCGTCAGCGCGCCAGGCCAGCCAGGCGGCAACCGCCATCGCGGTGTACAGGAACCCCCATGCCGGGCCGAACAGCCAGCCCGGTGGCGCCCAGTCCGGGCGGGACAGCTGCTGGTAGAAGCTGCCGGCCGAGGCAGAGGCCACGCCACCAACGGCTGCGGCCGCAAAGGTCAAGGCAAACGCGGCCAGCAGGCCGAGCAGTTGCTGGCGCGTGGACAGCCTGGGTGTGGTGGTGTTCATGGGATCATCGATTGTGGCGCAGCGCGCCGATGCAGGAGTGCCCATGATCGTTGCCAGTCCCGATGATGTCACCAAAGCCGTGTTGCAGGAGCTGCAAGGCGCGCCCGACGCGCGCTTTCGCCGGATCATGGAAGTGGCGGTGCGGCATCTGCATGCCTTCGTGCGCGAAGCCGCCCTGACCGAGGCCGAGTTCCAGCAGGCCTGTGCCGTGGTCGCGCGCCTGGGCCAGGCCAGCACGGCGGCGCACAACGAGGTGGTGCTGGCCGCCGGCTCGCTCGGCACTTCGGCGCTGGTCTGCCTGCTGAACAACGGCCGCGAGGCCGGCGCCGCCAGCACGGCGAATCTGCTGGGGCCGTTCTGGCGCGCCGGCTCACCGGCCACACCCGATGGCGGCTCGATCGTCCGTTCGGCCACAGCCGGCGCGCCGGTGTTCGTGACGGCCTGGATCAGCGACGCGCAGGGCCGGCCGGTGGCTGACGCCGAAGTCGACGTCTGGCAGGCCAGTGCCGAAGGCTTCTACGAGAACCAGGACCCGGCCCAGGCCGATATGAACCTGCGTGGCAAATTCACCAGCGACGCCCAGGGCCGACTGCGTTTCCGCACCATCAAGCCCGAGGGCTACCCGATTCCGGTGGCCGGCCCGGTGGGTGACCTGTTGCGCGCCCAGGGCCGGCACAACATGCGCCCGGCCCACATCCACTTCCTGATCGCCAAGCCCGGCTTCAAGACCCAGTTTGCCCAGGTCTACAGCAGCGACGACCCGCATCTGGAAACCGATGTGCAGTTCGGTGTGACGCGAGCCCTGGTGGGTACCTATGTGCGGCACGCGGCTGGAGTGCCGGCGCCGGACGCGGATGTGCGTGGCGACTGGTACAGCCTGGGGCACCGCTTCGTGCTGGAGGCCGGGGAATCCCGATTGCCGCGGGCGCCTATCACGGGGAA
>JANMKM010000046.1:0-5966 GCA_031372035.1 Rhodoferax sp.
CATTTGACGAAGCCAACGCCGCATTCAGCGACATGGGTGCCTATGGCGGCGCCCTGCCCTCGGTCGTAGCCGGTCCAACTGGCGGCAGCGGAAGTGCCCTCAAGATTCTCAAGCCGGTGTCGCCCGACACCTGGGGCGGCGTCTACTTCGGCGTCAGTGCGATCCCGTTCACCACGGACCGCAAAACAGTCACTGCCCGGGTCTATTCCACCCGGGCGGGTGCTGTCATCAGGTTCAAGGTACAGGTCACCGACAGCGACTTCGTTGAGGTCGCCAGCGCACCGACAGGCGCCGCCAACACCTGGAGCACCGTGACCTGGGACCTGAGCGCAGTCAGCACCAGCAAGGCCTACAAGACGATTGCGATTACACCGGACAGGGACCTGGTTACCAGTGGTCAGTCCTACTACATCGACGACATCACGCTGACAGCGACCGCGGCCCCCCCAGCCGCCACCGCACCCACCACGGCGGCACCCACGCCACCAGTGCGCAATGCTGCAGACGTGATCTCGATCTACAGCGACGCCTACACACCAGTTGGCGGACTCGACCTGTTCCCGAACTGGGGCCAGAGCACGGTGGTCACCGAGGTGCTGGTCGCGGGCAACAAGACGCAGAAATACACGAACCTGAACTACGAGGGCATCCAGTTCAACGCGGTCAACCTTTCGGCCATGACCAAGCTGCACATCGATGTCTGGACCGCCGATGCAACGCCGTTCAACCTGTCGCTCATTTCTCCCGGCCCCAAGGAACAGCTGGTCACGCTGACGCCAACCAGATCGGGCTGGAACAGCTTTGACATCGACCTGGGCAGCTACACGGTGCCGGACAAGACCAACATTTTCCAGCTGAAGTTCGATGGCGCACCGGCTGGCAGTACGTTGTACTTCGACAACCTGTATTTCTGGAAGCCGGCTTCCAGCGCCACCGATTACCTGGCCCTCACCGGCAACGCGATCAGCCTGACCAATGGTGGCAGCAGCACCAGCTACTCCATGACCGACTTCCAGTCGGCCGCGGGCATCAACGTCAAGTGGCCCGTGGCCGCCGGGGCAACCATCACGCTCAACCTGTACGAGGTCGGCAATTTCACCCTGGCGGCAGGGCAAAAGCTCACGGCCGCGGTGCAGATCAGCGAGACCCGTGCCGGTGGGCTTGGGGAGGTTCGCGGCTACGTCGACAATGTGGCTGTGACCAAGACTGGCAACCAGATCAAGCTGACCGTACCCAACCCGGCCGATGCGCTGATCTATGGCGTCTCCGGCGACGGCAACAAGAAGGCGATCATCAACTTCGCCGCCTCCGTTGCCGGCATCACCAACACGCTCACGGCGGCGGCTGGCACGCTCAACAGCATCCTGATCGGCGATGTCGTGAACTATGCGGTGAACCAGGTCAGCAATGACTTCACAGGCATTTACAGCCTGCGCGGCAAGTACAAGCTGACCCTGGTGGTCACGGACCTGCCATTGCGCCAGACCGATGGCAGCAAGTTCCCGACCTACACCATCCAGGTGCCAACGACGATTGGCGCGGGTGGCGCGCCGGGCAGTATCAAACCGGTGACGGGTGCTGGGCTGGAAGGCTACATCACGCTCACCGATTGACATGCCCGGGCGGCAGCGCTCCCCGGCGAAGGCTGTGGGCAAGGTCCGCCGGGTGAGGCTGCACTGGCTCGCGTGCGCTCTGCCGGGCCTGCTGCTGGCGGGTGCCTCACGCGCGGCCCCGCTGGACGCCCTGCTTACGGCCCTGCCGGAGCGGATTGCGCCCAATGGCTACCTGGAGCTGGGCACGGACCACATGAACCAGGCGCTGGATGTGTTCAAGATCCGCGACAGCGATCCGCTGATTGCCGGAACCAGCACCGGTGACTACAGCGGCCTGCACCTGGCCGGGGGTTGGCGCCTGGGCGATGGCCTGTGGCTCTCCGGCGCGCTCTGGCAACGCGCCATCAGCAGTGGTTCCGACACCCACCGCTATGCCAGCTGGCAGGTGTCAGGCCTGTACCGCTTCCTCGAGCCCGAGGGCAGGCGCCCTGCAGTGGCGGTACGACTCTCTGGCTGGGGCAACCAGGCCAGCGCCATCACGTCGAGCACACCGGTCACCGTGCCCGGTGCCATCCTGGACACGGTGAAAATCAGTGAACCGGCAGACCGCCAGTTGCAGGCCGACCTGGTGGCCACCTGGCAGCTCAGTCCAGCCACGGATGTCAGCTTGCTGCTGGGCGCCGGCAGTAGCCAGCTGTCCTATGGTGCGCTGTCAGCAACCACCACCCGCAACGGCTGCAGCTACCAACTGGCCTTCAACGGCAACGACATTTTCGGCACGCTGGCCGGCGCCTGCAGTGCCACCGGCGGCGTGATCCAGCAGTTCTACGACAGCAGCGGTGACTACGGCGTGGACGTGGCCAAGGAGATCGCCTGGCGCGGAGTCTTCGTCCAGGCCGGCGTCAATGGCGCCTGGCGCAGCGACCCCTGGACGCTCGTTGGCGGTTACCTCTTTCAGGCCATCCGCCGGGTTGCCGTTGACGACATCCTGGCAGCGCGCGGTGAACGCGCGCTGACCCAGCACCACAGCATCACACTGGAAGCCGGATACCGCATCGACAGCCGCTTCAGCACCTTCGTACGCACCCAATTGAGCACCAAGCCATTGTTCAGTGATATTCCGGTGATCTACAACAGCAGCACCGCCAGCCGCCTGGGACACCGCTACTCCTTGTTCACTGTGGGGCTGCGGGCCGCGTTCTAGCCATGAACACGCACAGCTACCCGCGCCTGCTCGGCGACATTGGCGGCACCCACGCCCGCTTTGCCTGGCAGACCCAGGCCGACGCCGCACCGACCGAGGTGGCCACCTACCTGTGTGCGGATTACGAGACCCCGCTGGCCGCGATCCGCCATTACCTGGGCGAGCATGGCCACGGCCGGGCCCGCTGGTGCGCCATCGGCATCGCCAACCCGATCACCGGCGACCATGTGCAGATGACCAACCACCATTGGTCCTTCTCCATCTCTGCCCTACAGAATGACCTGGCACTGGAACGTCTGGCCGTGATCAACGACTTCACGGCACTGGCGCTGTCATTGCCGGTGCTGCCGGCGGCAGACCTGCGCCAGATTGGGCATGGCAGTGCCGCCCCGGACATGCCGCTGGCGGTCATCGGGCCGGGCACCGGCCTGGGTGTGTCCGGCCTGGTGCCGGCTCCCGGCGGCGTGCAGGTGCCGATCAATGGCGAAGGCGGTCATGTGTCGCTGGCGCCCGGCACCGACCAGGAAGCGGCCGTGATCCTCCACCTGCGTCAGCGTTTCGGCCACGCTTCGGCCGAGCGCGCGCTCTCCGGACCAGGCCTGGTGAACCTGTACGAGGCAGCCTGTTCGCTGACTGCTGCGCCGGCACGGACCCTGCGCCCTTCAGAAGTGATTGCCCATGCGAAGGACGGCTCCGATCCGAACTGCAGTACGGCTCTGGCGCTGTTCTGCAGTCTGTTGGGCAGAACTGCCGGCAACCTGGCCTTGACACTGGGCGCGCGCGGCGGCGTCTACATTGGCGGCGGCATCGTGCCACGCATCATTCCCGAACTGGAAGCCTCCAGCTTTCGCCAGAGCTTCGAGAGCAAGGGCCGCTTTGCCGGCTACCTGGCAGCCATACCCACCTTCGTCATCGACAGCGCCACCTCACCGGCGCTGCTCGGCGCTTCGCGTGCGCTCGACATCACACCTTGAGCCGCGCCCGGGCCGGTTGCCGCCCGTTTTTCAGAAGAACAACGTGTCGAAAAGTTCATGGGCAGCGCACAGTGCGCTCCTGTTTCAGTAGCAGCGCGGGCTCTGGCGGAGCGCCCGCTGGATCAATCCTTGCCGAGTTCGTCGAGGATCGGGCAGTCCGGCCGTTGGTCTCCATGGCAGCAGTGGATCAGGTGCTGCAGCGTCTGGCGCATGGCCTGCATCTCGGCCATGCGCTGCTCTAGTTCCGCCACGTGGTGGCTGGCAATGCGGCGCACGGCAGCACTGGGGCGCCGGCGGTCCTGCCAAAGCTTGAGCAGCTCGGCAATCTCGGCCATGCCGAAGCCCAGGTCGCGCGAGCGCTTGATGAAGCGCAGGGTATGGACCTCGCGCGCCGTGTACTGGCGGTAGCCGGCGTCGGTGCGGCCCACCCGCGGCAGCAGGCCTAGCGACTCGTAGTGCCGCACCATCTTGGCGCTGACATTTGACTGGCGTGCCGCTTCGCCGATGTTGAACGGCCCCTCCATATCCAGATTTGCGCTCACGCCTTTGCTCCTTTCCAGCGCCGCAGTGTCAGCGCATTGGTCACCACGCTGACGCTGCTCAGCGCCATGGCGGCGCCGGCAATCATCGGGCTGAGCAGGCCGAATGCTGCCAGCGGCACACCGACGGCGTTGTAGACGAAGGCCCAGAACAGGTTCTGGCGGATCTTGGCGTAGGTGCGGCGCGAGATGTCGATGGCATCGGCCACCAGCGCCGGGTCACCCCGCATCAGTGTGATACCCGCGGCATGCATGGCGACATCAGTGCCGCTGGACATGGCAATGCCGACATCGGCCGCTGCCAACGCCGGCGCATCGTTGATGCCATCACCCACCATGCCAACCAAGGCGCCGCCAGCCTTGAGTTCGCCCACGATCCGGGCCTTGTCCTCGGGCAGGACTTCAGCCCGTATGTCCTCCATCCCCAATTGCCGGCCCGCTGCCTGGGCGCTGCCCTGGTTGTCGCCACTGAGCAGCACCGTGCGCACACCCAGGGCCTGCAGGCGTGCGACGGCCGTGCCGGCCGTGGCCTTGAGCGTGTCGCCAAAGGCCAGCAGGCCCAGCAGCCGTGGCGCCCCTGTCACATCGGCCAGCCAGGACACGGTGCGACCCTGCGCCTGCAACTCGGCCGCCTGCTTCTCCAGCGCCGACAGGTCCACCTGCAACTCGGCCATGAAGCGTGGGCTACCCAGGCGCAGCGCGCGGCCCTCCACGGTCGCCGCCATGCCGCGCCCGGCCATCGCTCGCAATTCGCTGGCGCGTGGCGCCACCACGCCGTCGGCCTTTGCGGCATCCAGTACGGCACGGGCCAGCGGATGCTCGCTGCCGGACTGTATCGCCGCAGCCTGCGCCAGCACCCTGGCCCGATCGTCATCGACCGCCTGCGCCGCCAGCAGACGCGGCTTGCCCTCCGTCAGGGTGCCGGTCTTGTCAAAGGCCACAACACCCAGCTTGTGGGCCAGTTCCAGCGCCTGTGCGTCCTTGATCAGAATGCCCTGGCGGGCTGCCGCGCCGGTGCCGACCATGATGGCCGTGGGCGTGGCCAGTCCGAGCGCACAGGGACAGGCGATCACCAGTACCGAGACCGCATTCAGGATCGCCGTTTCCCACTGGCCCGTGCCCAGGCCCCAGCCCAGCAGCGTGAGCAGCGCGACCCCGATCACCACTGGAACGAACACTTCACTGACCCGGTCCACCAGCCGTTGGATCGGCGCCTTGGCGCCTTGCGCCGTCTCCACCATCCGCACGATCCGCGAGAGCGTGGACTCCGCGCCGATGGCACGGGTCTGCACCAGCAACAACCCTTCACCATTGACTGCGCCGCCTGTGACCCGGTCCCCCACATGCTTGGCCACGGGCAGGCTCTCACCCGTGATCAGCGATTCATCCACCTGGCTGGCGCCCTCCTGCACCACGCCGTCCACCGGTAAACGCTCCCCCGGGCGCACCAGCACCAGGTCCCCCACCACCACCTGTGCAATGGGCAGCTCCAGATCCTGGCCGGCGCGGCGCACCCGCGCGGTCTGCGGCCGCAGGGCATTGAGAGCTGATATCGCCGCCGTGGTCTGGTGCTTGGCCCGGGTCTCCAGCCACTTGCCCAGCAGCACCAGCGTAATCACCACGGCCGAGGCTTCGAAGTACAGGTGCGGCATGCCGTGGCCACTGTGGTGCAACAGCAGGTACACCGACAGGCCGA
>JANMKM010000050.1:0-3282 GCA_031372035.1 Rhodoferax sp.
AGATCCAGCCGGTCCAGCTCGGTCGCGAGCTTGCCGCTACCGAGGAGCACGCCGTTCGGGGTCGCGTCCTTGAGCTTCTGTACGCCCGTACGCAGGTTGCCGGCGATATGATGGCTGTTGGTCCAGGGGAAGTCCGTTCGCGTCGAGGACACCACATACTTCGGCTTGGCCTCCAGCTTGACCGCCCACTCGCGCAACGCCGTCGGTGCCTCCGCGTCGCCGCGGGCGACTGCTGGCCCGTAGCTTTCCATCATCTCGTAGGTGACGCGGCCCCACAGCATTGCCCCGCCCTCGTCCATGAGGCGGGTGAAGAAGCAGTGTGTCTCGTCGTCGGCGATTCCTTCCTGGTGGTCGACGCAGCCGTCCAGGGTGAGGTTGATACTGAAGGTCAAGAGTCCCAAGGTGTCCTCCGTTCGAGATGCGCAACGAGCCGCTCGCCGTCTGGCTCAAGGTGCACGAACCGAATTCGCGAGGAATATGCGCTGTGTCGCCGAACGTCGGCGCTGTCCGGCAGGCAGCAGGCGCCGCGCAGCGGCATCCTGCTGCTGCGTGTCCGTGACGAGCAACCTGTTAAACCGAAGCGTCACGGAACGCCCGCAAGACTGTATTGATGCGTGTCTGATAGCCAGTCCCTTGCGCCTTGAACCATTCGAGCACATCTTGATCCACGCGCAGTGAAATGGATGCCTTCGCTGGCACTGGCTTCAAGCCCTTGCGAACCAGGCCGCGAACAATGTGCTTTACATCAGCCTCTGGGTGTTCGGACATCGCTCCTGCATCGCCCGCGCCGTTCTTCAGGCGCGCCCAATCAGTTTTGGATTTCATCGAAGTAGATTTGCGACTCGCGCTTGGTAGCTTTTCGGAACGAGATGATGCGGATTTCATGTTGACTCTCCGTATGTACGATTGAAACAGGGATGCCAGCAAGCATGCCCAGAGTAACGAAACGTTGCTCGCTATAGGTGAAGCGGTCATCTTCGAAAGTGAATGTCACGCCTTCGAAAACAATTTGGGCATCCAGTAAGTCCAGGCCATGGGCTTTGATATTGGCGGCGCGTTTCGCTTCTGACCAATTGAACTCCATGTGCCAATTGTATATACAAACCGTATTGGCACAAAGTGAGCTGTCAACTACGGTTTAACGTTTGAGTTAGGCGTCATTGGGCACATGCGGTGCGCGAAGTACATCAATACGGTCTGCCGTCGCGATGCGCCATGCGCTTCTTGCCTTCAATCTCGATGACCTGGAGATCATCATCTGGCCAAACTGCGGAATCTCCAGGTGATCTGTCACCGATTTCCAAGTAGACAACGTCGTGAGCACTCTCATTGACGAGGTGATGAGCATTGCCCGTTCCCGCACTAAACCCAGCGCACATACCAGGTGAGAGAACAACTGCGCCTTCATCTGTGCGCAGTGTCGGCGTGCCTTCCACTATGTAGACGAACTCATCTTGCTTCGCGTGGGCGTGACGCAGTGCGGACATAGAGCCGGGTGATAGGCGCGTGAGATTGACGCCGAAATTCTTGAGGCCAAACAAATCTCCCAGGACTCGCTTCTCGCGGCCAGCTACCCTTGAGGCGAAGGGCTCCGGATAGATTGTCTTGGCTTGGCGTGGTGCGACCTCTGCAGCGACGAGAGCGACGGGGGCGTTTGTTTCTGGCACGGGAGTCTCCGAAGGTGGGTTATGACGCCTAACGAAGCTGTCCAAAAACCCCAATTTCGCAGGGTCGCCGTTGCCGCCAAGCGCCTGGCAGAGCCTGGTTCTTCGTCGTCGAGAAATTTGTGGTTTGAGGCCGCTTCACGCCGCCATTGTGCCCGTGATGCGGCGTCTCAGGGTGCTCTTGGGCCACGCTGTTTGCCTCACTGCCTCCACCCGCTGTTGGCCAGTTTCTCGATGTTGTGCACCATGCAGTACAGGTGCCATTGTGCGTTGACCTTCTCGCGCCCGCGCAGGTTCAGCCGCGTCAGCCGCTTGTTGTGCCGGATGTTGCCAAACACCGGCTCCACCGTGCCGATACGCTGGCTGTACAACTGCCTGCCCTTGACCGAATCAATGGCGCTACGCATACGCTCGCTGGGGTTGTGTGGATCTTTGGTTGCGGGCTCGAACCGGCTTACCTGCTTGCCTCGTTCGCTGCTCTCACTCTTCATGCATTGGGCGCGTAGCGCGCACGATTGGCAGTCAGCCGCCATGGCGGTGAACACCTGGTAGCGCAGGCCGGTGCGGGTGGTGTACACGCTGCCCGGGCTATACAGCGTCTGGCCCGCCGGGCAGATGCATGTGGCGTTGTCATCATTGAAGGAGAAGTCCTGCGGCTTGAACAGCTTCACGGGCTTGGTGCCATCCGCGCCTTGCACAGTGGGTTGCTTGCCATACAGCACATCGTCCTTGGTCTTGTACTTGCCCTGCCCCTCGAAGCGTTCGTCGCGCTGACGCATCTGGTTGTCGGCGACCAGCGCGGGGATCTCCCGCTGCATCAACTGCGCCACATTGGCATCGCTGTGGTACCCCGCGTCCGCCGTGATCAGTGTGTGCGCTTGGCGGTACGCCGCCGTCTGCTCGATCATGGGCAGCAGCATCGACTGCTCCGAGCCCGAGCCGGTCACGTCGGCGGCCACGATGATCTGGTTGGCGCTGTCCACCGCCGCCTGCGCCGCATACCCCTGGATCATGCCCTTGCTGGTGGCCATCTTGGCGCTGTCGGGGTCGGTGATGTTGGTCTTGAGTTCCTGGCCCTTGCGGTTCAGACGCAGCGCTTGCGTGGCCACGAATTGCCTTGTGCGTTCGGCCTCCTTGCGCAAGGCGTCGATGCGGGCCTGGCGCTTGCTATCCAGGGGTTCCTCTTGCGTGGCGTTGTCCTGGTTCTGGTGCAACTCGACGATCTTGTCGGCGGCCTTCTCCAGCCGCCTGGCGCGGTGGCGCAGTTCTTCATGCGTGCCGCTGCGCTCCTTGCTGGCGTTGGAGGGCAGCTTGACGCCGTCGATGGCAAACATGTCCCGGCCAATCAGGCCTTGGGCGTCACAGGTCATCAGCACCTGGGCAAACAGCGGCTTGATCTGCGCACCCAGGCTGCTGACGAACTTGGCGATGTGCGCGTGGCTGGGCTGGCTGTCGCCGCTGATGGCGATGAACTGCACGTTGCGCACACAGGCGCGCTCGATGGCGCGGCTGGAGATCAGGCCCTGGCTGTAGGCCAGCAGCACCACCTTGAGCATGACTCGCGGGTCGTAGGCGCTGGCGCCCACCTCGTCGTTCTTGAACTTGGCGTCCATGGCCG